>JAQWRF010000244.1 GCA_029243845.1 Planctomycetota bacterium
TGGCTATCGTCGCGCAAATCGAAATCAGTAGGGCAGATTACGATGAGGCCACCGTTGAATGCGCAGTCACTAATGTCAATGGCTACGCCTTCAGCAGCTGTAATGATCACCGTGTCTTCAGTGTAGACCTCGCTGATTTCCACACCGGTATAGTTGATAATGGTTTTCCCAGCACCTGGTGTAGTTAAGCTAGCGAAATCCCATGCTGGCGCTTGCGCGTTTTCCGTGATTAGAACTTCTTCACCGAGCTCCTGGTATTCGGTGTTTGCTTTGTAGCGGAAGAGCATTCCGTCAACGACAGAATTGTTGAACAATGTGTGACCATCCGCCGATGCACCACCAGCAGCATAAAATCCAACCCCACTTGCATCGAATTTCCAATCATCAACTTTGCCTTGCAGGTCGGTGACAAGCATATCGCACATCACGTTTGATTGAATCAATTTTAGGTTTTCACCTAAGAAGATCAATCCCACCTCAGAAGTTCCATTGGCGCCTGATGTCACTTGAATAGTGCCACCGAGTTTTGCAAGACCGGTGCTATAGATGCCATCAACAGTGATGTTGTGAGCAGGCTCGATGTATGTTTCAGATTCATCAACAGCAGTGTTGATGTCAAATTTCGTCATGCCATCGAGCAGCGTGATAAGGCCTGCGGTCCCAGTCCAGTTCGGATTGAGTAGCAATTGGCGTTGGGCAAATTCCCAGCCAGATTCAGCAGCGAACTCGGCTCTCAAAGCTTGCCCTTCATCGCGCTGTGTATCAATTTGATTGTCGATTGAATCAGCAAATGAAGCGCTTAGCGCTGTAAGCAATCCGGTTACTAGGATTACCAGGAAGAGGACGGTGCCTCGCTGGGTGTTGTCAGTGTGTTTGTAAAATGTTTTCATGTTATTCTCCAACACCTTTACGGCTCGCCAGCCAGCTACTTAAGGGTAAATCGCCGAATACTAGTTGTCTCAGTCATTGCGCTGAATCCAAGTTGCGCCAGCGAGTTCGAATGTGCGTTCAGAATTCGGGTTGCCAGCTCCCGTGGCATGGCCGTCGTCTAGGCCAATGATAAGGTGAAAGCTAATGCGTGATATGACTTCGATGCCATCCCTCGTGGCTGTTAATGTATCGACGTTAAAATCGCGCACGTCGAAAATAACTTCTTCTGTGATGCCACCAACGAGGGCGACTCGCAAAGAGTTGTCGGGAGGGCTCCATGTGTATTCGATCTCGCCAGGAGCAAGAGCTCCGGTAGTGCTAATCCCAATCGTCCATCCCGTTTGTTGAGTTCCGGCAACCTCGATTTCGCTAGCGTAGCGACAGTCCTTGATTAAGCGATTGAGCGCTCGTCGCGCATTGACATTAGTATGCATCCGAATGTCACCCTCACGTACCACTTCTAAGGTCTCTGAAGTACTGTAAAGCGCTCCAAACAGTAGAACCATGGCAATTGAGGTAGCAACCATGATTTCCATTAACGTGAAACCAGCAGTACTGATGCGGTTGTTGCGTGATAGTTTCATGATTATTGGGGGATTGCGGTTATTAGCCCAGAGAGGGACTTTATTACGATATGCCACTCGTTAGAGCCTTGTACGATGGCAAACGCTGCATCAGAAGAGGTGCGGCCGGTCGGTAAGAAAACGGCATCGGTATTGCCGCCGCCAATGTTGGCGAAGCTCACGCCAGGTGGTAATTCAATCCAACCATCGATGTCAGACTTGTATGTTTGCAAAGCTGTGCCGTTCTGTAGTTGCGAGCGCCAGCGATTATTTGCGACATCAATTTGCATGGTTACATTTTCCCATGTGCGTTTGGCGTAAGAGCGATTGCGACTTGCGTCTGCCACAATCGAACGCGTAATATTGCCCGCGCGATCGTCATTCTGCACAGCTGGCACAGCAAGACTGAATAGAACAATAAGGATAGCGACAGTTGCCACTAGTTCTATTAACGAAACCCCGGCATTGCGCTTTAGTGTTCTGCTGACAGCCATACCGCCTCCAAGATTTTCGCGCCGTTATAAGTAGCTTCAATTCCGACCACGCGCGTTCGGGATTCGTTGCTTGCAACAACTACTGTTGGGTCATAATCATCGACTGCTGTCACCGTTACATTAAGAATGAAGCCCGTGCTATTCGGCATTACCGATCCATCGCCTAATACGGGCGAATAAGATTGAGCATTGCGTAAATCGAGACTATCAATACTATCTTTATAGGTGTATTCGCGAAACTCGCGGATGGCTATCGCAGCATTTGCTGACACTTCGGTGCCGTGCATAGCTTTCATGCCGATACGTAACGAAGCGATTGCCGAAGTCGACACAATTACGATTAACACTACCGCAATCGAAACTTCGATGAGGGTGAATCCAGAATTGCGCGTTTTTTTCATTATTATCCTACGTATTTCGCCATTGTTAGAATCGGAGTCATTAGCGACACCACAATGAAGCCAACTACGGCACCAGCAAGGACAACCGTGGCTGGCCCGAGCAGGGAAGTGAAAGTGTTTAGCGCCGCTTTGGTCTCGGCATCTAAAAACTCAGCTGCCTTACGCAGTGAGCTGTCAAGCGAACCAGAGGACTCGCCTGCAACAATCATTTGTGTAAGAGCCGGCGGCATTTCTTTGCCGCACATAACAGTGTGCATAGGGCGACCGTCGCGTACAGTGACAGCGGCTTTTTCCCATTGCGCTTGCAAGCGCGGTAATTCAGAAACTTGCCGCGCGTGTTCTAGTCCAGTCAGGATTGGCACGCCAGATTCAAGCGTTAGCGCTAAAGTGCCAACGGAACGTGACAAATAGGCCTTGAAAATCAAGTCGCCAATTACGGGCATTTTCGAGACGGCATCAAAAATCACCGCACGTGATTTTTTGGATTTTAGTGCGATGAGAAATGCTGCGATTACCGTAATGATTCCGCCGAACACTAACTCTGGAGCTGAATGTAGGAGTTGGCTCGCTGAAAGGACAAGCTTGGTTGTCCATGGTAACTCGTCAGGACGCTTCATCATCAGGCCTTCAAATTTCGGTACCAAAAAGTACAAAATTCCAAGAGTCATAGTGAAAGTCATGAACATCAAAAACCCCGGATAGGTTAGTGCTGCTTTAATCTTGCTGCCTAGTTCTATTTGATTCGTTAGTAGTTCAATGCTGCGATCTAGGGACTCTTCCAACGCTCCTGCTTGTTCTCCAGCAGCGAGTAAGTGCACTACGTACTTTTCGAAGCAATTAGGTAGGCAGTCAAAAGCGTATGACAAATCGTGGCCGCCTTCAACGACTGTCGTTATTTTGCGCAAGACTTTTTCGGATTCTGGTGTTGTCGCGTGCTCAATCAATGAGCGCATTGCAGCAAGCAGTGGCACACCAGCGCTAAGCATAGCACGCATTTGAATCATTACTTGCAGCGCTTCTTTTGGCTTAAGCTTTATTCTTAAGTCAGCATGCGCAGGACCGTCTTCGACGGTTTGGCGTTCTGGCGGAGTCTCGCCACCAGCGTTGCCACCGAACACCTCGTCGTCTTGCGTTTTGTAAACAAATGATGTTAGGCTCATGACTTTCCTCCAGCACGCAGCGCCTCTTCAACAGTGGTTAAGCCAATGTTTACCCGTTGGAAGGCATCGCTAAGCAAGGAGTCCATTCCTTCCTTAAGCGCTAAGCTTCGGATGTCAGACGAAGAGGGGTTACTGGCGATTAAATCTTGCAATCCGTCCGTTACTTTCATTACTTCAAAGACACCGCGACGTCCATCGTAGCCCGTGTTACGACACGCTGGGCATCCTGCGGAGGCGAAGTGTTGTTGACGCTCTAGACCCTGTTTTGCATACTGATCATGCACCGACTCAGAATGTTCAATCGGTCGTTTACACGAGTCGCATAACTTTCTGACCAAGCGTTGCGCAATGACTGCGCGTAGGGTTGCAGCAACCAAGAACGGCTCGACTCCCATTTGAATCAAACGTGATGCCGCACCGGGGGCATCGTTGGTGTGTAATGTCGCTAGAACTAAGTGACCCGTCAGGGCAGCCTCTATCGCTATTTCGGCGGTTTCTTTGTCGCGAATTTCACCAATCATTATTACGTCGGGATCTTGGCGAAGTAGTGCGCGCAGGCACAACTCAAAAGATAAGCCTGCTTTGTAGTTTACTTGTGTTTGGTTTACGCCTTGCACCGAACGTTCAACAGGGTTCTCAACGGTAGACACATTGGTTTCTGGAGTAACGATTTCGTCAAGCACGCTGTACAAGGTTGTTGTCTTGCCAGAACCCGTTGGTCCGGTGACTAATACCAGGCCGTGCGGCAGGTTAATGGCTTCATTTAACCACAAGCTATTGTTACTGGTTAGACCAAGGTGCTCTAGCGCTAAAGCTTCGGTGTTGCGGTTCAAAATACGCATTACAGCTTTTTCACCGTGTACGGTTGGTAGTGTATTGACGCGTAAGTCAACATCACGTGTCCGATCTTCATAATGAATGCGTCCATCTTGCGGTAGTCGCTTTTCGGAGATGTCACAGCCGGCCGCAACTTTTATACGTGCCACCAACGAAGAACCAATATCATTTGCAAGTGGACCTACTTCATGCAGGCGACCATCGACGCGGTAGCGCAACAAGTAATTGTCTTGAAAAGGTTCGATGTGAATATCAGATGCGCCTTCAATGATAGCGTTTACAACAATTTCATTAAAACGCTCCTCTATCGGTACTTCATCTTCGTCGGTGTTTTCAACAGCAACGCTTCCTGAATGCGCACGCTGTAATTGATCGAGACCAATGTTGATTGCTTCTGGTGTAGTCACAGTTGTGATTACGGACAGGCCGGTGTATTTGCGGACTACATCGCTAGCATAGACGTCGGCCGGGTCTTTTAGGGCAACGGCAAGTGTGTCGTTGAGGCGTAAGTAAGGCAGAATGCCGTGCACGCGCAATTCGGCGAAAGGCACATCGCATTCAAGAGATACGTCGAGAACTCCGTCATTAACCGGATTTACGAAAGGTAAATCGTGTTGTGCAGCCAAGGCACGAGCTAATTGCTCTTCGTCAATGTGACCTTCTTCGAGCATGATTTGCCCCAAATAAGAATCAGGGCGTTCACTTGATTTCTCGATGGAATCATTTAGATCTTCATCATTTGAATAGCCTAATTGAATCAGCACCTCGCCCAGGCGAGCGCCATTATCGATGTTACTGGCGGCATCTGTGTCTTCGGATATGCCAAGCACTTCGTGTAGTCGAAACGAATTACAAGCCGCGCGCAAAGCGCTCGAAGGGTTCTCTATTGCCAGCATGCGCCCCTGACGATGAAGAGCGTGTACACCGTCAACCAACATCTGTAAGCCTTCAGAGTCAACCGTGATCACGTTGCTCGCGTCAACTACGCAGCTATCAGCAGTGCTTAATAGTTGCCATAGCATATCGAACTCGTTGCTGTGCGCGCCGTTAAGCACACTCGGCAAGGAGAGGTTGGTGGTTGAAGTAGAGGGGTTCATAGAGCTGTGCTGTCTGTTGTTACCGCAGCGATTTTCGAATCTACATACTGCATAAGCAATTCGATACTACGGATGCCGTCGCGATCGCTTGATGCCATCATGAGAGCGGTGCGCGCTTGAGTGAAACGCTTATTCGTAATGTCAAGTTTGGCCTGCAGGATGTGCCCGCGCCAATCGCGTTTGCTAACGGCAACACGACTTAAAAAGTTTTGCGCTTGGTTAGAGTTGCTCTGTGCCCAGTAAACTCTGGCGGTAGCCATTAAGAAAAGTTCATTCTGTGGCTCGCGCTCGATCAAGAAGCGTAGTAGGTTAATGGCAGAATCTAAATCACCGCTATTTTCAGCGCTCTGTGCGGCACTAAACATTGGGTCGATGCCAGCGGCTGTTTCATTCAAAGCAATGCGTATCGATTCTGGCATGTCAACATTAGGATCCATGTTGATCGCAGTGCGGTATGCTTCAGCGGCTGCAGTTAAGTCGCCTTGTGAAAGCAGTAGGTCGCCCGATGTGGTCCATGAGCTTGCGTGTTGTGGATCTTCTCTAAGCATGGCGCTGACAAAGTCCTGCGCCTGTTCCGTTTGACCTGTCGCAGCGTAGTGTGTGAGAATCACGCGCGCAAAGCTCGGATCGTTTTCGATAGCATCCCATGCGTACTCAAGAGTCTCAGAAGCTTTTTCAGTCTGTCCTGACTCAGCAAGAGCAGCCGCGTAAACCATATTGATTTCTGGGTCGTTCGGTGCAAACAATGCCGCGCGCTCAGCATAGGCAAGTGCTTTTGTGACTTCCCCCTCAGCTAGAAACAAACGTGCAAGAGCAGCGTGGCACACTGTATCTTCAGGGTTGACTTCGCAAGCTTCAGACAGGTATTCACGTGCTTCTTCAATTAAGTTGCTTTCAAGAGCACGAAATGCAAAGGTGCGCAAGATATTACTGCGCGCGGCATTCCATTCTTCGACATCAATACCTTCCATGCGCTCCACTTCGGCATCGGTTAGATGGCGTACTTCATTAACTCGAACATTGTCTAGCTCAGGAGTAGAAGAGGCGCAGCTTGCAAACAAGGCACAAACGATAAGGTAGGTATTTTTCATTATTTGGTCTCCAGTATTTCTATTTGCTTAAGAAACTGAAGAGTGTTCTTCAACTCAATAGTTTCGTCACGAGTCGCAAAAATTTCATTGCGACAGTGTGCTGCTAGGGCGGCTAGATCTGGGTCGGCCGGCATTGCTGATAACCCCCATTCCGCCTTTGCAAGAGCAGTGCGGACGTCGCCTGCGGCGAGCGCTACTGCAGCTTCACGGTACAAATCGCGAGCGTATGATGGGCGTAAGTAGCCGTGGTGCGAGGCAGCCAGCTCCGCGTGTGCGGCCTGCAAGCGTTGTCGGCTGCTATTACTGCGTGAAGATAAAGATGCGTCATCAACAATGTGCGGAGTTAGCATTACGATAATCTCAGTTTTGATTTCAGATTCGCGTTGCGACTGAAAGAACTGACCAATAAGTGGTAGTGATCCAAGGAATGGAATTTGTTCTGTTTGAGTAACCATGCTGCTTTCCATCAAGCCGCCAATTACAACAGTATTGCCTTCACGCACTAAGATATTCGTTTTAACTTCTGTGGTAGTTTCTTCTGGCAAGCCATCAGAGTTGATAAAGCCAGACGATTTCTTAGGGTAGACCTCCATGCGTACATAGCCGTCTTCACTAACGAAAGGGCGGAACACTAAAGAAGTACCCACTTCAAGAAAGGAAACCGATTGCAGTGAACCCGTTTGCGTCACAGTAGTTGTGATGTAAGGTAGCTTAGAGCCCACCAATAATTCAGCAGCGTGACGATTTACAGTTAATATCTGTGGATTAGAAAGCACAGTAGCGTTGGCTACCGACTCTAGAGCTGACACAAACACGCCCACTTGATTACGCAGGATGCCAAAGTGGAGGCCATCTGCAGCGCCGTCGGTAAAGCCCGTTTGCGTCAAGCCACCAAGCCATCCGTCAAGGTCGCCGCCAGTTACGTCACCGGTCGCTATGCCACCGCTTACGTTCGTTGAACCACCCATGGATTGAAAGTCAATACCACCAAAGGCTGAGAAATCGACACCTAACTGAAAATCATCGTTTAGTGTGACCGATAAGATTGTCGCCTCAACAAGTACCTGCAAAGGTGGCACGTCGAGCTGACTCAATAAATCGCGGACTTTGATTACAGTCTGCTCGCTGGCATAAAGCACTAAGGTCTCGCGGTTAGCTTCTTCGTTGCCGCCAAGATCCGTTAGGCTATCTACACCTTTTTGTGCAGCCATTCCGGAAATCAATTGTTCGCTACCAACCAGTAGCGGGGCGAGCATTTTCGTTGCCTCGGCTGCGCGAATGTGGTTTAAGCGTAACACGGTTGGAAGGTAACGCACCGTTTGCGTTTGTCCCTCATCAGCAGATTTCGGGCGAACGATGATGAAGTTACCGTCAATCTCTAGACCGAGTTCGTTGGCTGCCAATATTTGGCGTAATGCATCTTCGACAGGAGCGTCGAAGAAGTTCATGGTTACGGTGCCACCGATTTCGGGGCCGTACACCAAGTTCAATTTATAAGTCGCGCTGAATAATTCAAGAACCTGACCTAAGTCTTCGTCGTGAAAGTTGACAGTGATATTACTGTCCTCGCCAAGATCTGTGAAAGGACCTTGTTGTGCGCTAGTCAGAGTCGCGCTGCCCAGGCAGGCGATCAGGGTTAGTGTTAAGCGATTTAGAAGCATTTTTGAAGTTGGCAAGCTTCAGTTCGAACTCGTTTTCTCCAAGGTGGAGGACGACACGGCGTGAATGTATTGCGCTAACTTCATATCGGATAGATTTGCCATCAAACTGAAGCTCTAAATAGTCACCATTTCGATATTGCTCGCCATTGATGATAGCTACAGCAGTTCCGCCGAAGATGGCGGTGGTGCTTAGGTCAAGGCCAAAACTATTGATATCAATCGACATAAACTCTTGTTCATCAATGACTTCTACGATTTCCTCGCTAACCAAGTTGGTGTCATTACTGGCTTCAACGGCCTCTTCCATGACCGTGTTTAGCAGGTTGTTGATGGGGGTAATTTCTTCGATAGAACCGTGAAAAACCTTCCGATTGAGAGCTTTTGGCCAAACTTCGAGCCTCTGCAACGCAGTTTCGTATGAAACCACCTTGGAGCTGCTGCCAGCGGCGGCCGGGTGTACCGTTGGCCCGGCAATTGCGGTGGCGCTTGAGGCGACAGAGGCTACTACAGTTGTTCGGTCACCTTCGTCATTGGCAAAGAGGGTGCGCGACCACACAAAGCCAGCACAGCAGAGCAATACCACCAAGGCAATAGCCTTCTTGCGTTGTGCCTGTTGACGCAATTCTTCTCCGCGAGAAACCATTATTCCGCCTCCGCTTGATCAGAATCTTTGAGTACAGGAATCATGATTGATCCGGTTAAGCGAACGGCCCCATAGCTGGCCTGTGCAGAATCAAGGCTTGGCATAATAAAGGACAACTTCTCAAAGCGTACGAAGTGCTGACCTTGTTCTAATTGGTCAACTAATTTTACTAAGTCGGTATATCGCCCAGATCCCGTCACAATAAAGCGTACGGCCGTATCACCTTTTTGTGCTGCCTTAGGCGTGATGTGTATCTCACAATTTAATTCAGCAGCCGCGCGATCGATTCTCTTCTGCACCAAGTGCGGGTTTAAGTCTTGTTCAAGATTCTCTAAGGCTTCACTTGCGACAGGTAAAAAATCTTGCCACATATCGTTTAATTCATCACGTTGTTGCGGCAACTTGCTATTCTGCTGCTGAATGGAAATCGCATTTGACTGCCTTTGAAGGTAGTTATCACGAGATTCAAGGTCTGGGTTGATTTGCACGCCCCAGATGACACCCGGAATCAAGATGAAACCGAGGAGGAAAATCACGCGGTGATATTTAACAGTCATTATCGCGCCTCCTTGTGCATTTTCGCTTTGTTTAATCCTGGCATCAGTAACTCACCACGTAAGTGAATAGTCGCACGTACGGTATCGTTCATGTCCTCGACCAGTTCGGTGTTTTCGTCGATGCTAGCGTAGGTGAATGAGGTGAACTCACGCAGACGTTCTGGCAAGTTCATTAAGTTCTCATCGCCGCGCACTAGAGCAGTAATCTCTAAATGTATTTCGGCTGATTTGATTTTGCTCAAACCTTGACGGCGCAAATCGTGCTTGAATTCAATCTTTTCAATGAGCACGTATTCACCAACAGCGCTCGCTAGCTCTGCCAAAATGGAGCCCGCTGTTGGCATGCGCAAATGATCGCTCAGAGAATCTAGTCGCGCAGCGTATTGATTCATATCTGCGTAGAGCATTCCGAGGTCTTGGCCAGCGCGAATTTCTTCTGAGTTCGGCGCTTCAGCCAATTCGGCTATGCGGCGCTGCTGCTTCGCTTCAGCAGAAACGGTGAAGGCTCCGGCGAGGCAGGCCGCCATAAATAGCATTAATATCGCCACGCGACGCGTGGTTCGTCGGCGCTCTAAATGTTGCTCAAAGGCCACATTAGGCATGAAATCAGCTGTTTTCATTATTTGTACCCTCGCATTGCTAAGCCTAGGGACACAGCCCATAGGTGTTGATTCTCTAAGACATGCTTGGGTGCATCAATGCCTAACTTGGTAAACGGTTTGGCGACCTCGGTTGGTATTTGTAGAGCATTCGCCAACGAAGTTTCCACTTCTGGTAAGTTCGCACCGAATCCGGTCAAGAAGACTTGATTGAGCTTGGCACCACGGTGACGATTCGCATAATGGCGTAAACAAGCACGAACTTCTTGCGCCACTGATTCGGACTCTAGGCGCAGTGCATGAAGTAATTCAGCGCCGCGCCCGAGAGCTTGTTCAGCTAGCTGCGAGATTGAGGTCGCTTGGGTTGATTTAGAGGGGGCGGAGTCATCGTCATCGAAAACCAATTTGTTTAAATCAATTTCGTCAACGTTTAACACCTTGTCGAGTGTGCCCAGCAAACGTTCTCCGTTTAGCTGCATTGGTTTTAAGAAGCGTAATTCTCCACCTTGCATAATGCCGAAGAAAGAGTGCCCAAAACCTAGATGTAGAAAACCCCAAGGATTCTCTAGTTCGCCGTGCATTGCTTGCAAACTGCGTCCTAAGGGGAATGCCGAAATCTCAAGTCCGCAAGTCCGCATGCGTAAATTGTCGACGGCTTCTTCGCAACGACGCTTTTCTGACTGACCGATACTTACCAGTAGCAGTTCTTCACGCGCCTGAAGATCGTCTTCTTCAAAGTTGCCATTCAGCGGAATGTAGCGATAGGCCACGCCTTCAGGGTCGTTGATCGATCGTAGTGCAGTTTCCTTCAAGGTTTGCTGCATCTTGCCGCGATTGTGCGCGTCAACCGGTACCAGCGAAACAGCGACATCGTTGCCACTTAAACTAACTAAGCAATCTTTGCCGCGCGTTTTCATGTCTTTTAAACGCGGAAGCATATTTTCAACAACCGTCATTTGACGACCAGCTCCAGCAGCCTCTACTTCTTCCGCGCAACGTACCGACCAGCCCTTAGGGCCACCATCGAGTTGTAAAATGCGTGTTTCGAGTGCCCCAAAGTGGACGGCAATCGGCGAGGTTCGAGTAATAAATTTCATGGATTAGAGCGTGTTGCATTCCTCTTTCGGCAAGAAATGCATCGCAACTTAAGCTAAATCCAATTAACTATCGCTACAGTAGAAAATATGAATACCATGGCGGCAGCCAAGGCCATTAAGGGGCGTTTGTTGTTGTTTTTCATAGTTCGAAGAGGACGACGCCGTCCTCGGTGACGGTGGTGGAGTTGATCTTGAAGGAGCCCGTGTCTGTCCAGTACACCCAACCTGTTGTGTCGTCAGCGCTTACGATAGATTCTCCTGGCTGGATAACCATGATGGTCGTTAGATTGTTAAATGGATTAGTGGGCAGTGCATCACGCAAATATGGGCCGAAGTAATAGCCCGGAGTGCC
>JAQWRF010000284.1 GCA_029243845.1 Planctomycetota bacterium
CAACAAAGATGGGGGCGATCGGTTTCGACTGGAACGTCATTAGTCTGGGTTGCGTGTCGAGGTTGAAATGAGGTCCTCGTAAAAATCATTTCAAGGCTTTAACTGCCGATAATAACTACAAACTCGCAGCCTAGTGCTGTGTCACCTTGCAGAATCCCGCTTGTCGATTCTCTTGGTGCTTGATGACGAGCTAGCGACCAGACCCTGGCCCAGGGAAAGGAAGCGAAATTTAATGGGCTGGATGTCGTAAAGCTTTGTCAGCTGTGCATTGCGCCATTGAGATTTAACAGCCGAATACACACGTAGATGCTCTTGCTTAGGCCTCTTAGGACGCGGGTTCGATTCCCGCCGCCTCCACCATTTTTGTTACTGCGGCATAGAAGACCGACCTCGATTATCTTAGGATAATATTGATGCCTTCGTTCCCCCGCCTTCTGCCACTGCTTGTCATTATCTTGACATCGCTATTCGCATCATGTCAGGCTAACCCAGCGGGCAATATTCGCGATCTGTCTGCAATACACGATCCCGCTACTTGGCAACCCGTTTCTAACAGTGCAGTAGAAGATAGCTTCCAAATCACGGATCACCGTCAACTCGAAGAAGCCATCCTTAGCAGCCTCGGGGCCATTTCTGCCGAAGACTTCAGCTTTGCCTTCGAATTAAGTTCATGGATGATGATCATGCTAGTCCATGACGAGAATCCTGTTGCGAGACGCCAGTCCTTAGCCATACTTGGCAACCTCGCTGGTGGATGGCTAGCACGCTGTGACGCAAGTTTCTCCGAGACAGATCATCCTTTAGATATCGAGCCAGCGATTGCATTGCTCGCTGCTGCGACTAACGCACCCGAGCTAGAAGCCGCCGCCGCCGCAATCTTGAATTCAGCGACTCCGAGCGTTTACACCTCCTTAAGAATCATGGCGGCGCTCGGCAGAAAAATACATGTCATCCCTGTAGATGAAAAACGTCATGCGACTATTTGTAGCCTGGCCTTAAGACTGACGGTCGTCGGTATCACGGCTGCGGTGGCCGATGCCGATGCCGACATCGCGTCTAGCGCGCAAAGCACCCTTGATCTTCTAAACGGATACACGGGCTGAAAATGAAACAAGTCGTTTCTACTCTCATTAAATGCGGCATTGCTGGCGGATTAATCTATTTTATATTGCAGCAAGTAGACTTCGCCGAGATCGTGGTCATTATCCAAGGTGCCGATAGCGTCAAACTGCTTGCCGGAGTCGGCTGCTGGACAGCCCTGTGTCTACTCGCGGCAGTGCGCTGGAACTGGCTAGCGAATGCCGCCGGCGTGACTATCTCGCATGGGCGAAGCTTGAGGCTTGTTTTCATCGGTTTCTTCTTTAACAACTTAATGTTTGGCTCGACGGGCGGCGATTTAATGCGCGCTTATTTGGTGACGAAGAACATGAGTGAAAATCGATGGCGAGCCGTGCTTTCGGTGATTGTCGATAGGGTTATCGGATTGTTTGCTTTGCTGACCATAGCTTCTTTGGTATTGTTGTCTTTTGAGTCCTCAGCGCCCGAGCAGTTTAAGTTAATCCCGGGACTGTACCTCATGCGCAAATTCGTGGTACTGTTTGTCATTGGCTTTGTGTTTTGCGTTCTGCTTTACATGTCGGCGCGAGCACGCCGTTTGTTACGCATAAGGGTGCTAGTTAGCAGGTTACCCTTTCAGTCGCTGATTGAAAAAATACACGACGCGCTTTCTTTATACCGCACACAGTATCCCGCGGTGATTAAAGCCTTGTTGGTTTCAGTGCCTTTGCAGTTGGCTGGCATCAGTGCTTTTTACTTCCTTGCGACCGCAATTGGTTCAGCCCTTGACTTGCGTGACCAGGCCATTATTTTTCCTTTAGTTCAGACGGCCTCAGCTGTGCCCATCGCCCCGGCAGGGTGGGGAGTTGGTGAACAGCTTTACGGCTGGTTTTTTGAACGTTTTGGCGATACTCTCGCCATCGGAGTAGCTGCATCTGTGCTGTTCCGCTTAATCACTCAAATCGGATTCGGACTAATCGGCGGACTATTCTGGGTTACTTCTTCCGACCGTCGCACCAATAATTAAATGAGCTTAACCGTTTTCGGATCTATCGGTCGTGATGACATTACGAC
>JAQWRF010000286.1 GCA_029243845.1 Planctomycetota bacterium
GCACCGGCTAAGTCCTAAAGTGAGTCCTAATAAATCATGGGAAGGCGCAATCGCGTCAATCATTGGTGCTAGCATCGGCGGCTACTTAGTCGCAAGCAACGCCTTTGTTGAAATGCCAGCAACCGAGTTGTGGTTAGGCGCGGTCATCATTACCAACGTCGGCGCGCAATTTGGTGACCTTACGGAAAGCCTGTTGAAACGTGGCTGTAGCAGTAAAGACTCGGGAAGCGTACTGCCTGCCTTCGGCGGCACCTTCGATATGGTCGATTCGTTTTTAATCGCCGCACCAAGTCTGTACTTTTTCTTATTGCTGATGAATAAAGTGAGTTAATGGAGCACCGCATCCCTTTAATATCGCTCGAGGAAGAGCAATCACTATTCGGTCCGCACGATCGCTATGTCAAACAAGTAGCTCGCCGCCACCAGGTACGGATGTCCTCGCGAGGCGGCGCTTTGCGCCTTAAAGGTCCGCAAGAAGAAATCGACATTATGCATGCCCGTGTCGACAAAATTCTCGAGTTGCTACGCAGTGGTCGTGAACTTGAAGCCAACGAAATAGAGGCCATGCTTTTTGATGAAGATATAAATGCTAAAGCTGCTGTCTCTAAAAAAGGTGGTGAGGGTCATCGAAAAAATGACCAGCGCGGCAGTGTTCGCGCGAGTGGTAAATGGCCGACAGCTCGAACCGAAGCGCAACAACGCTATTTAGACTTGTTGCGCACTAAAGATTTGGTGTTCTCCTCGGGGCCAGCGGGTACGGGTAAAACTTACCTCGCTGTTGCTGCAGCAGTGCGCTCCTTACGTGAGGGCAGCTCTAAGCGGTTTGTGCTAACACGCCCAGCTGTTGAGGCTGGCGAGCATTTAGGTTTTTTGCCTGGCGACTTAGAAGACAAGATTGATCCGTATTTGCGTCCGCTGTTTGATGCCCTGAACGACTTAATGAGTCCGGCAGCAACGCGTAGAATGCGCGAGTTAGATATTATCGAAGTAGCGCCATTAGCCTTTATGCGTGGCCGAACCTTTAATGACTCTTTTGTGATTCTTGACGAGGCGCAAAACGCAACTAGTGTGCAAATGA
Organism: Planctomycetota bacterium; assembly: GCA_029243845.1. Lineage (GTDB taxonomy): Bacteria > Planctomycetota > UBA1135 > UBA1135 > UBA1135 > JAPKEZ01. The sequence continues at coordinate 1,079 of JAQWRF010000286.1, forward strand.
AAATGTTTTTGACGCGTTTAGGCGAACGCACCAAAGCCGTAGTTACTGGCGACATTTCGCAAACCGACTTGCCAGGCTCTAAGTCCGGGCTGAAAGATGCCATCCGGCGTCTTGGTAGTATCGAAGGTGTTGGCGCCGTCGAGTTCGCTGCGCAAGATGTTCAACGTTCTAGTTTAGTGGCAAGAATTGTGCGAGCTTATGAAAGCTGATCCCCATGTTGCCGTTATTGTTAGCCAGCAAATAGAACTAAGCGAAATTGCCGAATTAGCTGGCTGCAACGATCAACAGTTCAGCGACATCATTAACCTGTGTTTCTCAGAATACGCGCCGCAACAAACTTCTGTAGAGTTGTGCTTGATGAATGAAAAAGAACATTGCGCTGCGCATCAAAGATTCTTGAACGACTCTAGCGCCACTGACGTGATGGCGTTTCCGTACGACGACGATGACTGTTGCGGAGAATTATTGGTTAATGTCGAAATGGCATTGCGCCGCGCACCAGAATTCTCTCACAGCCCTGTTCACGAGTTATTGCTGTATGTAGTGCACGGAACACTGCATTTACTCGGTTTTGACGACCATCAGCCACAAGACATAGAAAAAATGCGTGCAGCAGAACAAAACGTTTTGCAACAAGCTATTGAGACTAATATCTTTTAGTTGGTTTTTACCTTGAATAGTCGCTTCTAAAAGCGCACTCTATGTATAACAGAAACGTTGAGCACCCACAGTGGTGCGGTGTTTTCCATTAAATGGTAAAAAGAGTCATCGTCGAGAAAGAAGAAAACCCAACTTTAACCAAGTTGTGGAGTGAGTACCGCGATGACGAAAGAATTGAAGCGCGCAATGCCTTGATTGAATATTACCGACCGTTCGCGAATATGGTCGCGCGCCGTTTGAAATCAAAGTTGCCACGTAGTGTTGAATACGGCGACCTCGAATCTGCAGGCGATGTCGGATTAATTCAAGCCGTCCAGAAATTCGATCCATCGCGTGGGGTACCGTTCGAAGCATTTTGTAACTACCGAGTGCGCGGGGCGATCATCGATGAGTTGCGCCGACATGACTGGGTGCCACGCCCGATGCGCACGCGTCTCAACCGCCTCAAGCAAGTGGTTCAAGAACTACGCTCTGAATTAGAGCGCGAGCCTAGCGAGCCAGAAATAGCCGCAGCGATTGGCGTCGACCTCGAAGAGTACCACCGCAAGTATGGCGGAGGCCGCGATGCTCCAGTGCTGGCGGGTAGTAAAGTCTCAACCGATGAGAGCGAGTCTAATGGCACGCTCGATTTCTACGAAGACCCGCGCGAGGAATCCCCTGAATCGGGCATTCATGCTAGCGAGATGCTCGAAATGATTTCACAGTCACTGAACCCTGAAGATCGCGAGATTTTATATCTGCGCTTTTTCATGAACTACTCGCTTAAAGAAATTGGCGAGCTGTATAGCTTGTCGCAATCGCGCGTCTCGAAAATTCTCGGTCGTATCACCGAGCGCTTGCGCGTTAGATTCGAAGAACGGATTTAGCGAGATTGTAGAAACCTAGCGTTTCGCTAAGTATTTGCTTTAGATTCTCGAGCGGAATCATATTTTTGCCATCCGATGGTGACTCAAGTGGGCGCGGATGCGTTTCAACAAAAAACCCGTTGTAGCCGGCGGCTGCAGCTGCGCGTAACAAAATCGGCGCGCGTTGCCAATCGCCGCCCGTGCTGTCTCCTTCTGAGGCAGGCTGCTGTACGGAATGCGTGGCGTCAAAGATTAACGGGTAATCTTTGTAGCGGAAGTCGGGCATGCTCGCAAAATCGACTACAAGGCCGCCATAGCCGAAGAAAGTCCCTCTTTCAGTGAGCATGATATTATCGTTATTACAGGCTTCGACCTTTGCCGCTGCGTGACGCATTGCTGACGGCGCTAAGAATTGACCTTTTTTGATATTTACAAATCTACCTGTATTGGCAGCAGCGGTTAGCAGGTCTGTTTGGCGACATAAGAATGCAGGAATCTGCAAGACGTCGGCAACCTTTGCCACTTTCTGACAATGTTCAGGCAGGTGAATATCAGTAACAATGGGTACCTGCAGTTTTTCGCGAATCTCTGCAAGAATATCTAATCCTTGTTCAAGGCCGACACCGCGGTCGGCGTCGCTGGAAGTTCGATTGGCCTTGTCGAATGAAGCTTTGAATACCCAGTTGAACCCGAGGTCGCCAATTTCATCGGCGATTTGGTGGGCAATGTCGATAGTCTGCGGGCCTTCGATGGCGCAAGGGCCAGCCAAGAGTATGGGGCGCTCGTCGAGCTTAAGCAAGGTGGGTGAGAGGCTCATGTCGTGATTAAAACAGGTATTTGAGATTCGTCGAAGTCTAATTCTACAGGAGAGTAGCCAGCAAAGTCGCCGTCAATCTGCACTGGAGCAGGCTCGTTACCCTTGATGATAACATGCTTGGCAGTTAGGTGAGTTACGTGGGGATGCTTTCGCAACTGTCCACTAGCCGCTGCCAAGGCAAATAGCCCACCACTAAGTAAATTGATGTCTTTAAAGAGAAACAACTCCCATAGTTGGTCGTCAAGCGTGCTGCTTCCTAAGCGCAAGATCGGACTGCCATAAATATTCACGCCTGACACAATGCCATAGGCGAACTCGCCGATTTCTTTACCATCAGCGATGACCATTTGCTGGCTGGGCTTCCAATTCTTTAATGCCAAACCCAGTGGCTTGATGTATTGCGCCATGTGAATGGGGCCGTTGCGGTGTTCATCCATGATGCGTATGATCTCGCCGTCGAACCCAAAGCCGATGCACAAAAAAGCGCGCTGCATAACAGTCTCTTCTTCGCGCTGCAAATTGACCGTAGGGGTATCAATCATTTGCGTTACACCGCGCTCGAGCAAGGTCACCGTATCCGCTGGGCGCTTCGAGATTTTCAAGACATGCGCCAGAACATTTGCGGTGCCCAACGGTGAAATAGCAATCGGCGGCGGCGCAGATTTGAATCCATCAACAGCTGCGTTAACAGTGCCATCTCCTCCGACAATCACTATGCGCTCGGCAGTCTTTGCA
>JAQWRF010000308.1 GCA_029243845.1 Planctomycetota bacterium
AACGCTCAATTTGACGTTCAGGCCAATACTTTCACCAACAACCGCCAAACAGAGGCGAGCATCGCCACCAATTCACAAGGCAATATATTGGCTGTATGGGGCTCAAGGCGCCAAGAACAAGGATCTTTTGGTGTATTTGCACAATATCTCGACCCGCTAGGCCGCCCAATCGGCACTGAAATTCACGTCAATCAGTACCTCCCGCGCGAGCAGGCCAAGCCATCTGTTTTTATTGATGACAACGACGTGGCTTGGGTTTTTTGGCGCTCAATCGGGCAAGATGGTGCTGGCACTGAAGTTTACGGACGCCGTTTCGATGTGCGAAATCGCACATGCACCGCACAGTCTGACGAATTTCGCGTGAATAGTGACATCGTTGGCAATCAGCGCGATGGTGTCTGTTGTGCGCTACCGAACGGCAACATCATGGCTGCCTGGGTAAGCGAAAAAAATAACGTTAGCACCCTTTTTGGCCGTGTTTTTGACCAGCAAGGGCAGCCCTTGACTGAAGATTTTATTCTCCATTCAAATGATGAACGCGGCCTTAATCTTGTTTCTCTAGCTCCTCACCCACAAGGCGTTCTTGCCGCATGGGCCTGTACGGACCTGAATGGGTCACCGGAGGGTATCCAGGGCAGCCTTATAAGCTTCGATGAGCAACACAACAGGTCTCAAGAGTTGTTTTTGGCACACGATGGCGCTGCATCTTTAGCCTTTGAGCCGTCTATCGACTCTGCGAATGATGGGTCTTTCGTCGTTAGCTGGATGAGCACTCTCGATGGCAGCCAATTCGATGTCACCGCACGTCGCTTTAATAGCGACCTCAGCCCTGCCGCTGATGAGTTCATCGTGCCGGAAGCCAACAGTGACATGCGCTCAGGCGGACAAGTTGCGGTTGCCGACAGCGGCGAATTTATTGTTGCCTACACCGCTCATCAAAACAAACTCTGGCGCGGCCCCGGACACCGTCCAGATGAAATGGCTTCTGTTTTTGCGCAAAAGTATTCCGCCGAAGGCGAGCTGAATGGCGAAGTACTGCGCCTAAACATTTTTGATGAGGGCGAGCAAAATTTGCAAGTCGGACACAACGGCAAGCATTTACTTTGGTCATCGCAAGATCAAATCATCGCGGCGTGGCACGGTAACACCGGCACCGACCATCGCGCAGTGGGGCTCAGCTTTCTAGTACCAGAATCACTACAGCCAGAAAAGCCTGAAGCAGTCGTTGCTCGCGCCGCCGGCTCCGACCTAGAGCTCAGCGATGTTTATGGCAATGAGGCAAAGCCTGTTTACGATCCATTCTTTGTCGCACCAGCGCCGACGACCCCACCGATGGCCCTAGGCGGCACCGGCGGTTTCCAAGCATTTAGCTCAACAGGCTGGACACCACCTGACCCTGATTTAGCCGTTGGTCCCAACCACATCGTTGCTGTAGTAAATGGCGGCATCCGTATTTTTGACAAGAGCGGTAGTCAAAGTTATTCCGATAGCCTTGTAAGTTTCTGGAGCTCTGTAGGTGCGGGCGGTTTCGTTTTTGACCCGGTCGCTTTATATGATCCGCATACTCAACGTTATGTCGTCGCTGCGGCTGATGGCGCCGGAAGTAACGATGCGATTTGTATCGCGGTATCGGACGACAACGATCCGAATGGCACATGGCACAAATATCGCTTCCCCGTAACTTCGACTTGTGTGTTCCTTGATTTCCCGAACATGGGCGTCAACAAGGATGCTTTATTCTTAGCAGGCGATTGCTTTAGCGGTGGCGGCAACAGAATCTTCATGTGGGACATGAGCAAACTCATCAACGGCGCTTCGGTCACCATGAAGCAAAAGCAGTGTTCAACTAGCACGCAATCTCTTGGCGCAACAAAAAATTACGACGCGACAAGTAGCGCCGCTTACTTTGGCACAACCTACGCTGGCAGCTCAACTCAAATTATGTTGCGGGCAATTACCGATCCAAATGGTAGCCCGGTTTTGCACAGCCAATACCTATCGGTGCCGTCATATAGCTTTCCGCCAAATGCCAGCCAAATGGGCACTTCTAATCAAGCTGCGACCATCGACTACCGCATCAAGAACGGTGTGGTGCGCAACGGCAAATTGTGGTTGTGTCACAACACTGGCAACAACAATGCCTGCCAAGTGCGGTGGTATGAAATCAACTTAAACGGTTGGCCAACATCAGGTTCATCTCCGGCATTAGCACAGTCTGGAACCCTAGATTATGGCAGTGGGCAACACACTTGGTTTGGTGACATCAACGTTAGCGCAAGTGGCACCGCGGCGATTTCATTCTCGCGTTCATCATCGTCGCAATACATTAGCATTGAATCAGCCCTCCGCACTGCTTCTGACCCAACCGGAACTTTCCGTTCGCCAGAACTTTTACAATCCAGCACTTCACCAGAAACGGGCAATCGCTGGGGAGATTATTCCGGACTCGAAGAAGACCCCGTTGCCCCTGGCAAATACTGGAGCCACAACGAATTCAGGACATCAGGATGGCTTACTTGGATTGGTGAATTTGAATTACCACACGACTTAAATTTAAGTGTTGCCCCAATAGTAGCTGGCGGACTATCTGGCTTCACGGCCACCAATGGCACTGTTGGAGAAAACATTTACTTCTTAGTGTCGCTCAATTCTGGCGCCTACGCCCCGCCACAACTCGGCGGCCTGGCTCTTGACCTAGCGCAACCGATTTATCATGTTGGCACAGCTAGCGCAAACGCTTTTGGTACAGCCGGCATTAATGTTAGCATCCCATCCAATGCGCCCGTTGGCGCAACAGCTTATGTACAGGCAGTTGCCAAGCGTGGCGTGGGCGGTACTGACTCGGTCAAGTCTAACTTAGTAGCCGAAGTAATCTACTAATAGGTCTTTGCTTTAATCTGCAATGACATGTGCCGATCGGAATCTGTAATAATTTTGTAATTACGGATTCCGATTTCTTTTGCAAGCGCATCAAGCTCGTCCGGGCGTAGCGCAGCACACAACGAGTCGTAAAACAAATCTTGAGCGTGCTGCGATTCTTCGCCAGCATACATGGCGACCAATTCGCGGGCGCGTTCTTCGCTATCGGGGCGAAACAAATCTCGAATCAATAGCATCCCCCCTGGCTTTAACACGCGCCATGCTTCGCGCAAAAAATCGATTGGCTCTGGGATATGATGCAAAATAGAATTAGAGAACACACTATCAAAACTGTGGTCATCGGAGCCGAGACCTTTGGCGTCAGCATGCACGAACTCGACCTGTTCACCATTGGCGCATTTTTTTTGATGTTCAAGCGCAACCAAGAGCATGTTCTTCGAAAGATCGAGTGCCACCACATCAACCTCTGGACATTCGGTAACTAATTGCAGCGGAATATGACCTGGTCCACAACCTATATCAAGACACAAGCCAGCCACGCCCAGCGCTTTCAAGCGTGCAATAAACAAATCGTTCACCGCGCTGTGGTCCATGGCGTCATAAGTGGCTGCATCTTCTACAGTATCCATAACTTCGGGTTCAAGTACGCGTTGCATGAGCATAGAATACTGTTCCCCCGCACTTAGAACGATGAAACTAGTCACCATCTCGCGCGATTTAGCTGCAGCTTGCGATCAACTCGATTTTCCCGAGCCCGTCACGCATGTATACAATCCACTGCAATACGCCCGCGCGCCACATGAAAAATTCTTAGGTAAATACGGGCGCAAGAATCCCTCGGCGATTTTGTTGGGGATGAATCCTGGACCTTGGGGTATGGCACAAACCGGAGTGCCTTTTGGCGAAATTGCTGCCGCCCGCGATTTCCTCAACGTCGCCGGCCGCGTCAAACAGCCTGACCTTATTCATCCTAAACGCCCGATTGAAGGCTTCGACTGTCAACGCAGTGAAGTTAGCGGACGCCGCTTATGGGGATGGGTTGCTGATCGTTTCGAATCTGCCGACGCCTTCGCTGATTACTATTATGTATGCAATTACTGCCCACTCGTTTTCATGGAAGAAGGCGGGCGTAATTTTACTCCTGACAAATTCAAAGCCGCAAAACGCGATGAGCTGTTTGCGATTTGCGACGATGCCTTGCGTAAAACCGTCGACTACTTAAAACCTGAATGGGTTATCGGTATCGGCAAGTTCGCAGAATCACGTGCGGCAAAAACTTTGGCCGACTACGACGTTAAAATCGGTACCATCTTGCACCCCTCGCCTGCCAGCCCCATGGCCAATCGCGGATGGCAACCACACATCGAAAAACAATTAACCGCCCTCGGTTTACCCCATTAACATGCGCATTATCAGTTTAAATATGAATGGCATTCGTGCCGCCGAACGCAAAGGCTTTTACCCGTGGTTAGAGAAACAAAATGCCGATGTGATTTGTTTGCAGGAAACCAGAATTCAGCAGCATCAGCTCACCGAGCAAATGCTCAAGCCAAAAGGCATGCACAGTTTTTTTAACTGCGCCGAGCGCCCCGGCTACTCGGGGGTCGCCATCTACAGCAAACAAAAGCCAACTCGCGTGCATATTGGGCTGGGCTGGGAGCCCTTCGACGCTGAAGGCCGCATGATTCGCCTCGATTTCGGTCAAACATCCGTGATTTCACTATATTTACCGTCTGGCTCGTCAAAAGATTCGCGGCAAGTCTTCAAATATCAGTGCATGGATAAAATTAAAGACTACATGGATGACATCGCCAAAACGCGCCGCAAGGTGGTCATTTGCGGCGACTGGAATATCGCGCATACCGAAAAAGATCTCAAGAAC
>JAQWRF010000021.1 GCA_029243845.1 Planctomycetota bacterium
GTTAGGCCCGTTGCCAAAATCAAAATACCTTGAAACAGCGAGGCTAGACTCTCAGCTTTGCCGTGGCCCCAAGGGTGGTCGGCATCTGCGGGGCGCTCGGCTTCGAGAATTGCCCACAGCACCAATAACGAGGCACAAACATCAAATAAAGAATCCGCAGCCGAACCAAGTATTCCGGATGAATGCGTTGCCAGGAAAGTGATACTCTTTATGACTACCAAGCCTAAAGCCACTTTCACCGTCGTCTTGGCGGTGAGCGAACGCAAGTTCTTTGGCAGTGGGTCGGGTGGCGTTGTCATTTACCTAAAGATAGACTTTCCTTGTGATTAGACCAACACACATTTTGCTGTTAGTTGCCGTTTTGGCGGCTGCGGTGATGTTTGTGCTTTTTTCAGGTCCTGACATTACCCCAGCACCAGTTGTTGTGGAAGTCGAAGATGTGCAGCAACCAGAAATTCAAGGCGCCGAACTTGAAGAGGTTGTATTGCCGTTACCGGGTAGTGGCCCGCTGCAGGTACACCTCGAATATTTGGGTGACGCTAATTACCAATCACCTACTTACGACGGCAACCTCAGCGGCAAAGTTTTAAATGTATATGGGAAGCCACTACCTTTGGCACGTATCGAAGTAGTTGGCGGACCGCAAAACAAAATTTTTGCCATCAGCAATAACAAGGGCGAGTATCAATTGCGCGGACTGCTGCCCGGGATGCACATCTTCCGCATTTACTCCGGCGCAAGTGCTGAAATAGTACGTATGCAATATGTTGCACGTAAAACGACTCGTGACTGGCACATTGGGCAATCCATCTCGGCCACGTTCGAAATTCGCGATCATGAAAACAAAGTTCTCGAAAATGCGAAAGTGCGCAGCGATTTTGGTCTGCGTGAAGCGACATCGAATGAAAAGGGTATTGCGGTGCTGCATGGCATCCCGAGCGGCGGGCGGGTGGTTATTGATGTGTTGGCCGAGGGGCATGTTGCGACACGTCACGAATTGAATCTCTATGCTGCCAACACCACCGATGTTATTAAGTTATCACCACTAGAAAAAGGTGGCCGTATCGCTGGTCGCGTAAAGTCATGGCCGGGTGGCGATTTGCCAACGATTACGATCGTGCCCCGCACCGCTGAAAGTCGTAGTGGCATGACCGTATGGGAAAAGTTTCAGGATGTCCCTGTGGACAACGAAGGTTATTTCTCCTTCGATGACTTGCCAACCAATCAGTTGCTGGATATTCGCGTTAATCATGCGCAAGGTATTTGTGACCCGCGTGGACGAGCGCTGACTGCTGGTAGACAAAGTCCGACGCGTTGTGAGTTCATAGTGCGCTTGTCGCAGGCGAAAGTGAGTGGCCGTGTAATCAACGAAAATGGTACATCAATAGCAGGCGCCGAAGTCGAATTACTGGCTGACTCGCCCTTAAAAGTTTTAGCAGCTATGTATCCTTCAATAGGCAGCCAGAGGTTGTCGGCACGTTTGCCGATGCCGTCGCAGCTGAGAAGAACCACTCGCACCGATAAGCGTGGCGCGTTTAGCATTGCCTTGGGCGATCACATTCAAGGCACCGGCAGCCTGCTGCTCAATGTTGATATGAAAGGTATGGTCAGCACTCAGCGCGTAATAAAGAAAGTAGGAACCATGGTCGAGGTGACTCTGCGTAATCAGCGTGGCGGTGCATCGCTTACTTTGTCACGACGACTTGACGGAGTCTTGCCGACGTGCGAGTGGCCGACAGTGCCGGCCGCGTCCGAAGCTGCTGGCGAGCGCGCTAGCGAATTGCTTGAAGGGTATTACCGGCTACACATTTCTCGTGGGGGCCAAACGATTTTCCGAGAAGACAAGTATTGGATATCGGGCGAGACTAAAATAGTATTATGATAACCATCAAACTCGGCGAAGATTTGTCGGCAGATGTTTTGCGGGCAGTGGCACGCGGAGCAGAAGCTAAATTAGCGCTGCCGTCCGCAACCTTAGGGCGAATCAAAAAAGCTCACGCTGCAGTAGAAGAAATCCTGAAAAGCACAAAGCCAGTTTATGGTGTGTCTACGGGGTTTGGCGCGTTGGCCAAAGAGCGCATTTCCCCAGAAGATAGCGGTACGCTGCAAAGCAACTTATTGTTGTCGCACGCGGTTGGCGTTGGCAATGACATGTCGGCCAATGAAAAGCGGTTGGCTTTATTGCTGCGCATTCAGTCGATGTGCCGTGGAGTTTCGGGCGTGCGTCCGCAATTGGTGCGCTGGTTAATAGCAATGTTTCATTCGGGTTGGTTGCCGCGCGTTCCCGAGCAAGGTTCGGTTGGCGCCTGCGGAGATCTGGCTCCGTTGGCACATATGGCTTTACCTGTTATTGGTGCCGGAGAAATGGTCAGCCCTAAAGGTAAAATTGTTTCTAGCAAAAAGGCGCTCAAGAAAATAGGTTTAGAGCCACTTGAGCTTGTCGCTAAAGAAGGATTGGCGCTAATCAATGGCGTACAAATTTCAAATGCGATTGGTCTAGCAGCATGGGGCGCAATGTGTGACTTGTCCGTGACAGCTGACATCGCCGGCGCATTATCATTAGAGGCGCTGATGGGCAGCCATTCTCCATTTGATGCGCGTGTCACAAAAGTCCGCCCGCATAAAGGGGCTGTTGCAACGTCAGCGAACATGCGCAAGTTGTTGGCTAAATCGCAAGTCAAAAAATCGCATGCTCAATGCGAGCGCGTTCAAGACCCGTATTCTTTCCGTTGTATTCCACAGGTGCACGGTGCAGCTAAAGATGCCCTCGCTCATCTTGGCGATGCTTTGATTCTAGAGGCAAATTCTGCCACCGATAACCCGTTGGTGTTCCCGAACGAGGGCGACTCTATTTCGGCGGGTAACTTTCATGGGCAACCGATTGCGATGCCACTCGATTATGCTGCCAATGCCATTTGCGCATGGGGCAACATCTCTGAACGTCGCATGAGCACATTGATTCACCCTTCGATGTCAGGGTTACCGGCGTTTCTTACGCCACACCCCGGCTTGAACTCTGGATTGATGATTACCCAGGTCGTGTCGGCGGCTTTAGTCAGTGAAAATAAAAATCACGCAAATCCCGCAAGCAGTGACACTATCACTACTTCTGCTGACCAGGAAGATCATGTCTCAATGGCTAACTTTGCCGCGCGTAAGCTGCGCACGGCGGTGATTAATGCTCAACGCGTTATCGCCATTGAATTGCACGCTGCCGCACAAGGTCGCGAATTTAATAGAACTTTAAGAGCCGGAGTCGGCGCACAAGCGGCCTATGAGTTCATTCGCAAGAATGTTCCGCCGCTTAAAAACGATCGTTATATGACTCCCGAGTTAGATCGTATTACTGCTTTAGTTGCAGATGGTTCAATCCGAATTGCTGTCGAACGCCAAGTGGGTAAGCTACGTGAGTAGCAGCGGATCAAAGTTCGTTATTTGGGTGGCGCTCATTGGCAACAGCGTGATTTCAATTATGAAATTTGCAGCGGCATTCATATCTGGCTCGTCGGCGATGCTGTCGGAAGGTATTCACTCTTTGGTCGACACGGGTAATCAGGTATTATTGCTTTACGGCATTAAACGCGCCGCCAAGCCCGCCGACGAAAATTTTCCTTTCGGCCACGGCAAAGAAATATACTTTTGGTCATTCGTGGTGGCGGTTTCAATTTTTGCGGTAGGTGCAGGCGTATCCATCTACGAGGGCATACACCATTTGCGTAACCCGCGTCCGCTCGAGTCCATGACGATGAACTATATCGTGCTTGGCCTGGCATTTGTTTTCGAAGCCTTCGTTTGGTTTTTTGCCGTCAAAGAATTCAAACGCGTAAAAGGTAACCATGGTTTTTTAGACGCTGTTAAACGCAGTAAAGACCCCTCACTGTTTGTGGTGCTATTCGAAGATACTGCCGCCTTGCTTGGACTATTAGTTGCACTAGTCGGAATCTATCTAGGCGACGTACACGATATCTGGTGGGCTGATGGCGGCGCGTCAGTAGTGATCGGATTAATCTTGGCGGGCACTGCGGTATGGCTAGCATACGAAACCAAAGGTTTGCTCATTGGCGAGGCGGCGTCTCCCGCAGAAGTGCAGGGCATCCGCGATTTGGCTAATGTGGTGGACGGCATCGAACACGTCAATGAGGTGCTTACTATGCATATGGGCCCTGATTATGTATTGGTTAACTTGAGCGTCGATTTTGACAATGACATACTCGCAGGGCAGGTGGAAGAAACTATCGCCGCGCTAGATTCCGCTATCAAGCAACGCTATCCTGTGGTTAAGCGTGTTTTCGTGGAAATAGAATCTCGATGAATAAATACTTGTTACAAGCAAAAGTTTTAAGCCCTGGTGGGTCTACCGCCGCGGTGCTTAAGCGTCGCCTAGAGCTGGTGACCGAAGCTGTTAGCCAGCGTTATTCCGATGTGTTGGCCTGCGACATAAACCTTCTCGATGGCGAAAACTTTCTTTGCGAATTAAATCTCGGTGGCGAAGACAGTCTCGCAAGAAGCGGGCGCCTCATCGAGATGATATGTGAGCTGACCTTGCGCTTGACTCCAGTGAAGTGCCGCTTTGCCTTTGGGCAAAACGAAAACGAGCTATTGGCTGCTTTCGAAGAGGCACAACGTAATCGCTTGTTCTTCGCCGCGCATGGTTTCGACGAGTTGTCTAATAGAAGTTTGACCGGCGCCGTTTCGTCTATTGGCGGATTGCTCTGGGATTGGACCGAACGTCAATCTCAATTTGTCCGCGCATTATTACGCGACGGAGTTGTTGCGGTAGATGCTAATAACGATCTCCAATTTGTAAAAGAACGCAAACGGCGTGAGCTGTCTGCGTTCTTTAAGGTTAGCCCTTCGGTAATTACCGAGTGCTTGCAAGCTGCAAATGTTAAGCGTTTCCGTTATCAGGTTTTCACCGCAACTGTAATGCTCGACAAGTCTGTAGCTTGCGAAGTCGTTACTGCTTAAGGAATATCTAAGCGGACGGTGTTACTGTCAGTAACAAGGCCCCCTGATAGAGATTGCAATTCCATGAATGCCGTTTTGCCGCTTGCTCCGCCTGGCACTACCTTGATGACAGCCATTGTGCCAGATGCAGTTGTTGTGCCAGTGTGAACGATACCGTTGAACGATGCGAAGAAAGGGCTTTGATCTGTAAGCGAGTACACAATTCGGTAAGGCGCAGATGCTGGAGCATCATATCCACTTAACCAGAAGCTTGAACCCGCTGCAGGATTATTGCTCGTAGTGGTTAGTGTAATAGTGTTGTTGCCACCACTGCCACCGCCGCCAGCAGCGTCAGCCGCTTCCATGCAG
>JAQWRF010000312.1 GCA_029243845.1 Planctomycetota bacterium
CCACGCCCGTAGTGACTATCTGAGTGATTGACATCTTGAACGGCGACTTGGTAAACACCAGGATCTTCCGGATTTTGAAAGGCTAAAAGGCTGAGGGCTATACAGAAAGACGTGAGCATCTCATTATTATGGCAGAAACGGTGCAACTATGGGCGATATAAGGGGTAATATATGCATGATGAAAATACTAATGAAAACACTCTTGCCGCTGATTCTCCTTGTCTCAGCGACCGATTTAATTCACGCTCAACGCGATGGCGGGGTGCAGGCTAGCATAAGAGCAGCTGTTGAGGCAGGTGAGATTAGCCAAGAACAAGCTGAAGCGATGACTTCGGCCATGCGTAAAACCGCTCCAAAGAAAGATGAAAAAGTTGGGCGACGTTTACGCGAGGCTGTCGCTGCAGGTGACTTGACGGAAGAACAGGCGCGTGCCATGTACAAAACTTATGACGCGACAAAGAAGGCGCCACGCGCCGAGCGTAAGAAGGATAGTAACCAGAAACCTCGTGGTGAAGAGCGTATGGCTATTTTCCGTGAGCGCCTAGGAGAAGCTGTAAAGTCTGGGAAAATGACTCGTGCTGAAGCTGGTGAAAAAATGGCAGCAGCGCAGAAAAGAATGCAGCAAAAACCTGATGGTGATCAGGCTCGAGGCGAACGTCCGCGGGGTGAGAAAGGCCAAGATCGATCAAAACTTATTGAGCGTAAGAAAAACGCTGGCAAAAAAGAGGGCAAAAAGTCTACTTGCGAGAATTGTGGCGTGCAAAAGCAGCGTCAATAAGTAGCTGTGTAAAGCCAACGTGTCCGGCTGGATCGCAGGCCAAAATAAAGTCTGCGCTTCCGGCCGCGTCATCGGGGTAGTAGATACCGCAGTTAGCATTGATTTCTAACATATAAGGTGTGCCATCGCTGGCAATGCGAATATCGCAGCGGCCAAAGCCGACGCCGTTGAGCCCCCTGAATAATTCAGAAGATTCTTTGCGTAAGCGAGCAGATAAAACGGGGTCCGTCACAGGATGTGTTTTTAGCCCATTGAACTGTTCTTCATCCCACTTGAGAGATTCGTGCTTGAAGGTATCGCCTGAGGGGAATTCGTATTGAATCGGAGTAAAAGCAATGGGGTTCTCTGGATCTTTCGGATTCTCGGCCACCAATACTGTGCATTCATCGCCTTCAATAAATTCTTCGACTAATGCCGCGCCGTGCTTTTTGATTATTTTATTTACCTGGCGTAATAACCCTGCTTCAGTAGTAACTTTAGACGAGCGGCTAATGTCAATGCTTGCGTAACTACTGTAGTGTTTTACAAACATCGGAAATTTTAATTTCTTCAGGGCGCGTTCAAAACTAGCATCGTCTTTTACGCGCACGGATTTAGGCGTAAAAATACCCATCTTCCGGCAAACAGCCTTTATCTTTTCACGGGTCGGTTCCCAGAATTCTGGGTTGGCACCGGTGTAAGGCTGATTGAGGCGCTCTAACGTTTCAACGACTTCAACTCCCGGGTTGTCTTCTTCGCTTTCGCAGCCATCGCATAAGTTAAAGAACAGGTCAAATCCTTGTGCAACTAAAGCTTCGACCTCGGCAATCGATGTTTCTTTATCGTCTATATAACCTAGAGTCCACTCTGCCTCTGGGAAGTAAGGACGCGGATCACATCGCCAATCATCGGCCGGGAAATCTGGCGAGTCGATGTCTTGATTGGTTAGGAGGCAAATGCGCACTAACTCATTCTAACTAATTTTTTATATTTAACAACAACCAGCGACATAGCTTGACTATTCAAGCATTCTTTAGAGTCATATAAGTTATAAATACAAAAGTAAAAGTTACCGCCGAATCAAAATTCTGTTATCGATGTGTGACAACTAAATCGTCAGCTTTGTCCCAGCTCGTTTCGCCGGTGTTATTTAGGTCGGTGAAGGCTTTTAGTAGAGTGTAAATCGAATATAGAGGTATACCAAAACCTAGGCCACTCCATGCTATGCGCGCGTCTCGACTTATGGCTTTTCCAAAAGACAACTTGTGCCCAGTACGTGTGCGAATTTTATAACCAAGGATTGCTTTACCCGGTGTTGACCCCCAACTAC
>JAQWRF010000318.1 GCA_029243845.1 Planctomycetota bacterium
CCACCCGCTGAGTCGCCCTCAACGATGTACAGTTCGGTCATTGTCGTGTCTTTCGACTGGCAATCTGCCAACTTACCCGGCAGGGAACCAGAAGAGAGCACGCCCTTGCGGCGCACTAAGTCTCGTTGCTTGCGAGCCGCATCGCGAGCATCGCGCGCCAACATAGCTTTGCGAATTACCGAGCGACCGGGCTCTGGGTTTTCTTCGAGGAACATTCCTAAGCATTCAGTAACCACGCCATCAACAATTGCTGTTGCTTCGCGAGAACCCAGCTTGCCTTTCGTTTGGCCCTCAAACTGTGGGTCTGGAATCTTAATTGAAATCACGGCATATAAACCTGATCGGTAATCATCACCGCTTGGCGGGTCACCCTTCTTCACTAAGTTATTAGCCTTAACGAAATTATTTAGAGTGCGAGTTAATGAGGTTCTAAATCCGGTAAGGTGTGTGCCACCTTCACCGGTGCGAATATTATTCGCGAAAGAGTAAACCCCCTCGTGCCAATCATTGGTGTAACGCATGGCAATTTCTACACCGTATTTACCCTTTTCGTGTTGAACTTCTTTATTGAAATGAATGACATCGGTAATTTCCTCTTTACCCGCTGAGATGTCATTAATATATGCCACTAAACCCTCGGGGTGATGAAACTCCTCATGGCGACCGGTAGACTCTTCGTCGATAATGATTTTCAAGCCGGTGGTGCCCATTAAGTAAGACATTTCGCGCAGACGGTTACAGATTAGTTCCCAGTCAAAGCCGCTGTGTGAAAATATCTGAGTGTCTGGCATGAAGGTGACTTTAGTCCCCTGATCAGTGGTATCGCCCACTGTTTTAAGATCGGTCGTTTTAACACCACGAGAAAAACTAATATGATGCTCAGTGCCGTCTTTGTAAATAGTTACGTTTGTTTCTTCAGATAATGCATTAACAACAGAAATGCCCACCCCGTGTAGGCCACCAGAGACTGCGTAAGCATCGTTGTCAAATTTACCACCAGCGTGCAGCTTTGACATTACAAGCTCGACAGCGGGCACCCCCTCTTCCTCGTGCATCTCAACAGGGATACCGCGACCATTATCGACAACCGTTGCTGATCCATCACTGTTAAGCGTTACGTTAACTTGATCACAATGCCCAGCTAGAGCTTCGTCTATTGAGTTATCAACGATTTCCCAAAGCAGGTGGTGATAGCCACGCTCGGCGGTATCGCCAATATACATTGCAGGCCTCATTCGAACCCCCTCTAAGTCTTTTAAAAACTTTATTGAGTCGGAGCCATATTCTTTTTTATCTTCGGACATTTTAATTAATTTGATTTAAATTCTATCTTATTCACAATCAGGCTTTGATTGTTGCTGTTAAATTTAATTTCTTGATTAAGCAACATAACGAATTCGGATTGTCGAAAACATTTCAGCTCTTGCATCAATGGTGCAGATTTTACTTCAACAATAAATCGCCCATTACGAAATGATAATGCGCGACACTTGTTTTTAAATTTTGGAGGGACTATGGAATCCCAGGCATCGAAAACGATGCGGTGTTCAGTGCCGCGAGAAATACCCATTTTGCCAAACACATCACTTACGATTGTTGTGATAGGTATGGCCTGTTTGCAGTATCTCTTTTTAGCGTCCATATTAAACTAATGAACTTAGAGGCATTACGATGTAGAAGAAATCATGTCCAAGAATAAACTTGGCTGGCTTCGATGCATCCTCTAATTCAATTTCAATAGCTTCGCTATGTGCAGCTTTTAGGCCATCCATTAAAAAGGAAGGATTAAACGCTGTATTAATTTCATCACCAGAATAATCTACTTCGAAATTAGCGGATGCGCGACCGCGACCATCTGCCTCTGAACTGATTTCCATATTATTATCACTCAGCTTTAAGCGAACAACGGCAGCCGAGTCGTTAGTCAAATGACTCGCAAGGCGTAGCTTTTTAGAAAAAGATTCGCGATGTGCATTTACAGAGCTGGTACCAGAAACATTAAGTACCTGTGAATAATCCGGGAATTCTCCGGTCAGAACTCGACCAAAAGATTCTAGATTTCCTATTTGAAAACCAACCTGGTTTCCTAAATACCATATTTTAATTTCTTCACCGTCTTCGTTTTGCCCAAAGCGGTAGATTTGGTCTAAAACCTTTGGCAATAATACAGCGCGATGAGAAGCCGAAGACTCTGAAGTTATATTACGCAATATACAAGCGAGCCTGCGACCGTCAGTACCCACCATCGTCATGCGATCTTCTTTCGTTTCTAGAAGAATTCCTTCCGTTGCAAATCGAGAATTCTGAACTTTAGAGGTTGCAAATCGGGTGGAATTAACCATGGTCAAAAAATCATTTTTATCCATAACCACATCGGCTTCGATATCGCACGATGGGGCCACCGGGAAACTTTCTGACTTGTCAGCAGAGCTTGAATTACTTGAATCTAAAGTAACCAGAGTGCATTTATCTTCTCCAGCGAGCATCTCGACCCGGTTATTTTTTGTAAGCATCAGGGTTACGGTATCTGACTCTAGATCTTTAATAATATCTACAAGCTCGCGACCAGGGATTACAGCCCAGCCGGGTGTTGTTACTTGCACGAAATCTAAACGGTACCTGACCGACATGTCGAGGTCGTTAGTCATCAGAATCAAACAATCGTTTTGAGCTTCGATAAGGACGCCTCCGTACATCGGATTTGTGGGTTTTCTGTCAATGCCCATTTCAACCCTTTGCAGGGCATTACGGAAAGCTAATCGATCAACGAGGAAATTCATTATTTAGTGTAGTTCTTTATTATATATTAAAGAATTTAGTAGTAGTAGTATAGTAGAGCCAAAGCTGTGGATAAAGCATTAACTGCCTCCCTAAAGCCTTTAAATTAAGTGGTTTACAAAATCGTGTTTGTGTTTTGTGTGTGTGGGAAAGATGTTGCTTAATGTTGGCAAAAAAAGGATAACTATTCCGATTGTTTATAAGAATTGGCCCCCGGAAATTATACGTGGAAAGTGTGTGGAAAACACGTTCTCTTATCAACCTTAACCCACCATTTATCCACAACTTTTCCCGTAAAAGGGAAAACTCAAGCCAGCGATTTGACTTGAGTTTTAGGGTGCTATTTTGCATTACTGGATTGATTTATGAATCTTATGTTCTAGCATTTGAATGAATTCGGCATATTGATCATCGACCATAATGCGGCGATCAAGCTTAGATAGCGAGTGCTTGACGGTGCTGTGATCGCGCCCACCAAAATACCCACCAATCTCTTTTAGGGACATACCGGTTAATTTTCTAGCTAAGTAAATAATGATATTGCGCACTTCTACCGAACTTGCTAGGCGCGATTTTGTTTTTAGGGCTTCAATCTCGACGCCATGAAAATCACAAATTAATTCTGAAATAGCACCGATGGTTATTATTTTTGTGATTGGTGCAACACTAGCCATGTTTTCAGCAGCCATAGCTAAAGAAATCGGGCGCATCTCAAGCTGCGATAAAGCATGTAGGCTTGTTAAGCAGCCCTCGAGGTCGCGAATGTTGTTACCAATACGTTTGGCTATCAAGCGCGCAATGCCCGGGTCTAGCTGTATGCCCCGCAAGTGGGCCTTATGTAGCAAAATAGACACCCTATCTTCAAAGTCAGGCACTTTTATTTCTGCGGATAGGCCCCAGTTAAAGCGCGAAATTAGGCGACTACTTAGGCCGGCTATCTCTGACGGTGGCCTGTCGCAAGATAAAATGATTTGCTTGTTCTCTTGATAGAGAGTATTGAAAGTATGAAAAAACTCTTCCTGGGTCTTTTCTTTGCCAACAAGATGGTGGATGTCATCAATAACGAAAACGTCAACATCGCGATAACGATCGCGGAAAGCCTGAACATTGCCTTCGCGAATAGAGCTTACGAAGTGGTTCTGAAATTCTTCGCAGGTTAAATAAACAATTTTTAGCTCTGGGCTGACCTCATTTATTGCATGAGCAATAGCCTGCATTAAGTGCGTTTTGCCTAAACCAGATTCGCCGTGAATAAAAAACGGATTAAAATCTTTGCCAGGGTCTTGCACGATGCCGCGCCCAGCCACCTGGGCAAAGCGATTGAATTTGCCTACAACATAATTGTTAAAGACATAGGACTTGTTGAGGCGCAGCACATTGTTTGCGCTCTTAGCCCCTTCGGGGACTTGAACATCCGGCTCTACAATGAGATTAGCGTGATCACCCTCGGCTGCCTGGTTAAGTAGATCTTCAGCTAATTTTTCAACTATTTCGAATTCGATGTGCTTAACGCCGAGGACCTGCTCAATTGCGTCGTGAAACAAGTCGCGCAAGCGCTCGAAGTGCATTCTTGTGGGCACTTCAATTGTTGCGCGATTGGGGGCATCGTAAGCAACCAACTCTGTGCCGCGGACCCATGCATCAACGTTATCAACCCCCATGAGTTGCTCTAGCTCATAGAGAGCTTTTTTCCAGGTAGTCTTTAGTTCTTGTGCCATCAGGGGGAAACGCCGTAAGTCGTTTATTTTCAAGCAGTTAGTGGGATTAACACTTGCTTGGCCTATACTTTATCAACATCCTAAAAGCGCCAAAATATTTATTTAATGTAAAGCCCTAAGGCTTTTGTAAAAAACAATTAATGATTTGCAACTTTGTATAGGCGGCTGATGGTGTTGGCGAGGCGCAACAATTCGTGCTCAACATCGTGGTCCGGGTAACTTTCCATAAAGCTTACTCTGATAGAGGCTTGCGCCATTTTTTCACTTACATTTGAGGCCAATAAAACGCTTGATGCGAGGGCCGCCCCGGAGGCGCATGCGGAGCCCGCCGATAAAGAAATTTTTTCAATATCTAAAGCTGGCAAGATCATTCGGCCATCGATATCGGAAAAACTAATGCTTAAGGTGTTGGCGAGGCAGTTTTCTCCGGGGCTATTCACCACAAAAGAAAACTCGTGCCTCTTTAGCGCATCGAGCAAAACCTTCTTTCTAAGGAGGCAGGATTTTTGGAAATCATCTTGAGCCGCGATTGCATCTAATAGAGCTACGGTCAAGCTAGCAGCTAGCGCTGGAGATTCTGTGCCCGGCCGCACGGAGTCTTGTTGACCGCCACCAAAGAACAAAGGCGAACAAGCGCTAGGGTTTTTAAGCCTCAACAAGCCACAACCCTTTGGCGCTCCAAACTTGTGACCAGAAATAGAAAAACTATCGGCGACTAACAAGTCATTGTCAAAAAGAGTCTTGCCAATGCCCTGCACCGCATCGCAATGCCAACGAATGTTATCCGCATCTCCGGCAATCGCTGCACATGCAGCGATGTCTTGTATCGCGCCAGTTTCGTTATTTGCCCACTGACCCACTATTAAATAACAATCATCATTAAAAGCATAATTATTAATGTCAAAGCGCGCGTGCGGGTCTAAAGCCAACAACTCTAATTTATATCCGCGTTGTTGCAACACCCGCAAGTAAGCAAGGCAAGATGGATGCTCGGCTTTGCTACTAACGAGAATAGGCTTTTTCCCGAACTGTTGCTCTAAATCACTAATTAGGCCGTGAATAGCAAGGTTATTTGCCTCAGTAGCCCCGCTAGTAAAAAATAATTCATTCGGGGCGCAGCCAAAGGCTTCAGCTATCTGTAATTTACTTTTTTCAATAACGGCTTGAGCGGCGCGACCTTCTTGATTATTAGACGCAGGGTTTGCCGCAAATTTGCTGGCTATCTCTACAAACTTTTCTAAAGCACGCGTAGTTGCCGGCACCCCAGCATTAGCATCAAACGATATTCGCGGACTGCTGTTCTGTCTCATTATTATTAAGTCCGATGCGTTTGGCTAGCTCGGTTGCAATTTCGGTGAACTGCTCGGCGGCGGTACTGTCTGGCGCATATTCAAAAATTGTTTGACCATGTGAGGGGGCTTCAGCCAAGCGGACGTTAACCCTAACTTGCGTTGGGAAAACTAAGTCGCCAAAATGGGTGCGCAGCTCTTGTAAAACCTCACGCGATAAATTGCGCTGCTTAGAGAACATTCCGATTAGCACGCCCAACAATTCAAGCCCTGGGTTCAAACGCTGCTTCACGCGCTCAAGAACATCAAGCAATTGTGCCATGCCCTGAAGGGCAAAAAATTCCGCTTGCAGTGGAACAATTACTGAGTCGGACGCGACCAGGGCATTAAGGGACAAGGTGCCGAGAGATGGCGGGCAATCGAGCAGCACAACATCAGGCGCCTGCGGAGTTTTTGACAAAGCATGCAGCGCTAAGCCCAAAATACCTTCGCGACCAATTTCTGCCGCCAGCTCAGATTCGGCGCCCGTTAAATCTAGATTTGTCGGTGCAATGTAGAGACCTTTTGCTTGGGTCGGTTGCATTACATCTACAAACGAGTTTTGACCCATCAACAAGGTGTAAACCGAAGGCTCGCCGGGTTCGGGCATGCGATCGAAGCTAATAGAAAGGTGTGCCTGGGGATCTAGGTCTACCAATAAAACTTTGTGCCCGGCCGCCGCCATGGCAGCGCCAATATTTGCCACCGAGGTCGTTTTACCAACCCCGCCCTTTTGGTTAATTATTGAGACGGTATGCACGCGCATAGAATAGCGCCTCCCCGGTAATCCGGCGAAATAATTATGAGAGGAACAAGCCCATAGGATTGTAATTCCGCGAATAATTAATTCCGACCGTGGCTTCCGCGGGCGCCGCGCCTCGGATTTATTTTTTGCAGGCCAGCGACAGCTGTTCGATCATTTCACTAACGGCAAAGGCGGTTTTATCTTCCCAGCCAGTAAGGTGTTCGAGGTCAGGGCGCTCATGGGCCCACAAAATACCACGGCTTGAATTAACAACAGCGCCATGATTGTTATGGTCAAAGGCGCAGCTTAGTCCGTCTGCCGTTCCGCCCTGGAAACCAAAGCCAGGAAGGAGCAAGGGGGTATTGGGCATGAGTTCACGGAAGGACCCCAGCTCGTTGGCGCGTGTTGCCCCAACCACGGCTCCGATATTAGACCACCCCTTTTCACCCATATCCCCTGACGACCATTCAGCCACTTGGGCCGCAATCACCTCAGACAAGGGCGGCGTTCCGTGATTTTGGAAGCTGACGGCGCCGGGATTAGATGTTTTGACTAAGAAATAGAGGCCCGCATTATGCTTTTGGGCGTATTCCAGAAAAGGCTCACAAGCATCGAGGCCCAAATATGGATTTACGGTTAGCGCATCGCATTTTGGAAAAGCATTTTGATAGCCCCCCCCCAAAAAGGTGTCGGCATAAGCTTCAGAGGTAGAGCCAATATCGCCGCGCTTGGCGTCCATTAGAACAAGAAGGCCCTTTTCTTTAGCATAGGAGCAAGCATCGGCCATTGCTGCGAAGCCGCGTGCCCCAAGCTGCTCGAAAAAGGCAGACTGTGGCTTAATAACCGCAATCTTGCCCGCCAAGATATCAATCAGAGCCCGGTGAAAGCCAATCAGCGCTTTTGCCGCATCGCCAGTAGAGCCGCTGGCTTGCTCGCGAAAGGGCTCGGGCAAATGATCAAGGCGCGGGTCCAGCCCAACCATTGCCGAGCTTTGGCAACGATCAATTGCAGCGTGCAGGCGGTCGATGTATTTCATTCTGCGATATCATACCGTCAACACGTCATCGTGAGGCAATAGCTCAGCAAGGATAGTGTCAAGGTGCAGATAACCCTTTTCGGTGGCGCGAACAAAACCCTGGCCACTTTTATTATAAAAATCTATTAAGCCTTCGGAGACAAACGCGCCCCACTGCTCCGAGTAGTATTGCCGCGCATCAAGTCCGGACAAGGCAGTCACCCTATCAAGAGAGATGCCTTTGTTTTCTAAGCGCAACCCCATCATTAAGACATCGAATAAAATTGTTGATGGCGAGCATAAATTTTTGTCTTGATGAAAGTTTTGTTGCGCGGTTATCGCACCAATATATTTTTCCGGAGACGCAATATTCATAATACGATATGGATTCGCCCAACTCGCTGCGCCGGCGCCCAAGCCGATGTACGGCGATGAATTCCAGTAGGCTAAATTATGTTTACACTCACGGCCTGTTTTTGAAAAAGCACTAACCTCGTAGGCGTGGTAGCCAGCGGCCTTGTTCGCGCCGCGAGTCTGTTCAAAAATTTCTTTTGCGAATTCATTAGTATTCGGGTGATGGCGGCCGGCGTCGCGCAATTTAGTTAAACCTGTTCCTGGCTCATAACTTAACTCATAACAAGAAAGATGCTCAGGAGACAATGCGTGAATGCTTTCTAGGTCCGCAAGCCATTCTTCTAACAACTGTCCCGGGAAGGAATAGATTAAATCAATATTTATATTATCAAAACCAGCATTTCTAGCACTTTGGAAGGCCCTAAATGATTGATCTACATCATGCACCCTGTCGTAGGCAAGCAGCACGTCGTTGCGCAAGGATTGAAAACCTAAAGACAAACGATTGATGCCGCTAGTAAATACGGCATGAGCAGTGGCGTCATCAAACGATTCCGGGTTGGCCTCGATTGTTGCCTCGACAACAGTATCAGCAAATCCGGTTATCTGGTTTAGCTCATCAAGAAAACCCTTTAATTTATCGGCCTCGACTAAAGTTGGGGTCCCACCACCGACAAATAAAGTATGTGGTTTCAAATCAGTAGCGCGCAGTCTCGCCTCTTGCAATACCGCGGCTAGGTAGTCGTCAATGTTTTGGTTGGTATAAGCGTAAGAATTAAAATCACAATAACGACACTTCTTAACGCAATACGGAAGGTGAACGTATAAAGCTACGTTACCTTCCGCATCGTGTGTGTTTGGTTTAGGCGAGCTTGCGGCTTCTAAACTTTTCGAGGCTTTGTGGTTTTTTGCCATCTACGACATAGCGGTGTAATTTTTTCAAAGCGCGTTGCTCAAGCTGGCGTACACGCTCACGCGAGATACCAAGTTGCTTCGACGCATATTCTAAAGTCGCGGGCTCTTCGCCGCCCAGCCCATAGCGGTAGCGCAACACCCCGGCCTCCAAGGGATCGATGAAGTCTAAGATTTCGCGGATGGTTTCTATCGCATCCTTTTCCATTACCAAATCGTCTGGTGCGCGTGAGTCGCGGTTATCGCCCCGGTTTGCCGGACGCACTCCACAGATGCCATCACTGCCTAATTGAGGCGCGACTTCTTGGTCATGAATGGTTTGCTGTACCACCTTAATGTTCTTTTTCGAGATTTCCATATGTGCCGCAATCTCTTCTGGCATGGGCTTATGGCCAAGCTCGGTTTCTAGCCGCTCGTTCGTTCGGCGCCACTTGCTTAGTAGTTCTACCATATACGAGGGCACGCGCACTGTTTTAACAGAGTTCATCAGCGAACGGCGAATGGTCTGCTTGATCCACCATGTTGCATAGGTTGAAAACCGAAAACCAGCTTCCGGGTCAAATTTTTCGACGCCTTTTAACAGGCCAATATTGCCTTCAGCAATAAGGTCGGGCAGCGTTAAGCCACGCCCCTTAAAGCGCTTAGCTATTGCAACCACTAATCGTAGGTTGGCGCGAATCATGTGTTCACGTGCACTTTTGTCGCCAGCATGGGCCAGGCGGCTTAATTCAACCTCCTGTGTGGCAGTGAGTAGTTTGACCTCGTCTATTTCTTGGAGGTACGCTTCTAGGCAACGATCGTTCATTATGTTGTATTTGTTGAGTAAATGAGTAATTTGGAGGGTTCGCGAACGCTCCGACCCCCTTTGCGGCCAACAACCACCCTGCATTAGATAAAAAGGGAACTTTTCCCGTTATAGGTCAAAAAAGACGGCAAACTACTACCCAACTAAGCAATGACCTCCCCAACTCAACAACCCGCAAGATCAAGCCAGCTGTCAGAGGATATGTTTGCGCCTGCTTTAGAGCGCAAGGCGCACATGTTGTTCGACGCTATTAGCGTTGTAAGAGATGGACATGAAACAAGTTATGAAGAACGGTCTCTTTATGCTGTTTATCACGAGGCCGGCTTGCTGGAAGATTATCTAGATCTACATGGCGCTGCCAGCAACAAGCGCTTCCATTTGATTCGCGAAGACGTTTCCGGGATAAAGTGGATTGCTCAGGCCCTCTCATGTTTGTCATTGCTTAAGGATGGCCCCAGTCCCTATCCATCTGCCGATGCCGGCTGGAGCGAGCAGCAGCTCACTAGCCACGTTGCGACATCCACCTCTCGCCTCAACGCATATTTGGACGGACTTTTTGCTCAGTTTGGCGCAAGCTGGCTCGAGGCTGACTTGGCGATAGTGTCGCCAAAAGCCACAGAGGCGGCAATCCATCCGCCCCTCCCAACGCTGCCATCTAACCTTTTAGGCGACGAAGACGAGGCCGGCATCGGTGGCGATAACAGTATTGCCTCACGCTACTTAAGTCGCTTTATGCGCCTATTTAATAGCTGGGACGTAGCGGTTACTACTGGGTTTGCCGACCGCAGCAACGCGGAGGCGTTTATGAAAAAATATTGCACTGAGGCGATCGCAAGATCTTTTCAGTCCAGAGTGCATAATCTGCAAAGCGACTATGACTCGCACCTACGCAACACGCCTCAGGAACTAGCCATCCCCCAATTACGCAAGGTTCGCGGCGCCGTCAGCGAGTGCCTACATTTGCTAGAGGCGGTGACCGCCCTAACACATCTCTATGAGCGCCATCACCGCCACCCACACCTAAGCAATGTTTTGCCGTGGCTAGAGCTGGTCGACGTGATAGCCAATCACCTTATCTTATCCGCATACAAGAGCTTAGGGTCATGCATGCAGCTAGCGCAAGAATTGCTCAGCGGGCTTACAGTTAGCAGCAGCACCGAGGTGTCACTGCCGGACGGTATTGA
>JAQWRF010000327.1 GCA_029243845.1 Planctomycetota bacterium
ATGTTTCTCACAGACCAACTCGAGTTAGGTGCTACCGCAGAACTCTATAAATCCGAATATGATGGACAAGCGAATGCTCAGTTGTTCACTGGCTTTGCTCGTTATTATCTGCAGAGCGAAGGCAATGTTCGCCCTTTCGTGCTAATTGGTGCGGGCTTATATAACGCTGAAGACGGTGTCGGAGATGTTTATCGCTTGGGAGCAGGGGTCTCTCAGTTTATTTCAGATAAAACCAGTCTCGAAATTTCTATTGAAGAGCAATTCTCCTCTTACGTCACAGATTTTGACGTCAAGGCGGAATCTGATGCCACGACTGTTTACCTGGGAGTAAACATCCTTCTATAAAAAGGTGCGCTTGCCGATTAACTGCTTAGCAGGATTATTTTTGGGCGGCTTGGCCCACGTCTTACTTTATCCTCATGCACCAGGCTTTGATTTTTTTGCCCTTAAGTACTTATTAGTTCAAACGGGTGGTCTGCTTGGCATCGTTGCATTTGCACCAGTGTGTGTGTTCATCGCAAAGAAGCGCCAGCGCGATGTACTTGATGCAGCATTTGCTTCTGGGATTGCCCTGGGTCTCGGTGGCTTGGCTGGCGCATATTGGTTCGCAAGCAGTGGACGTCCGCATGCAATAATTGAAGTCGGTGTGCCGATATCATTTTTGTTGGCAATGTTCCTGCCGGTAAAAACGCCGCGCCCTTCCATACTGCGTTGTTTGGCTGTGGTGAATATCACCTTGTTCGTTTTGTTCCTCTTGCCAGTTGGCCGTACCCAGATTGAAAGCAACGAGCAATACGATATAACGCTCGCTCCGTCCTTGCCAGAGGCGGCTAGCGAATTTACAGGTGAAAGTTCTAGGCCAGATGTACTGCTTATTTCGGTAGACACTCTGCGAGCCGATGTCCTTGATGAAATAGAGCTTCCAGCCTTGTCAAAGCTCAGAGGACAGTCTTTATCTGCACCCTATGCGTTGGCCCCGTCCTCGGCAACTCTGCCGAGTCATATTTCAATGGTTACTGGTGAGTCTCCTTTGCAGCATACGGCTTACACTAATTTTGGCAAATTAGATGAAGGCATTCCGACTCTTGCCGAAGCCTTTAGTGCTGGAGGTTTTCGCACTATAGCTACTGCTGCAAATGGCCTGCTAAATACTGACACAGGGTTCGATAAGGGATTCGAGTTGTTGGTTAATGTTGAAGGCGATGCGGCGCATGACAAAAAAACTGGCGTATTGAGCGTTGCTCTCACAGGGCGACGAATGGTTTGGTACGCGGCGCCTTTGCCTGATTTGTGGTCACAGCGCTTGTCGGTGTTTTTATTCATGCGGCGTTATTCTGGGCTCGACATCTCCCAAGAAGGAGCAGTTGCCACGGCACCGATTGTTCGAGAGCTGGCATTAAGCTATCTGGATCAGCTATATGCCGATGAAACTCCGTTCTTCTACTTCTTGCATTTCATGGACCCTCATCTGCCATATCATGCAACTGACAATTACCTAGGAAAGCTTAATGGCGATCGTCCTTTGCCAGACAGTTACAGTGATCACACATCAGGGTCTTTGTTATTGTGCCGAAGCGCTATCGCTAAAGTAAGAGAGGGTGGCTCTGCTGCCGAAATAGCTGACGCGAAAAATGTAATTGATATTCAGCGTGACCGTTACCATGAAGAAATGCTAATGGTTGACGATGCCTTGGCGCAAGTGTTCGCTCGCATTGAGCAATCTGGGCGCCCAACGGTAATCTTGTTTACTTCTGATCACGGCGAACATTTTGGCGAGAATGATTTGATGTTGCACGGAGACCTTCTGCATGCTGCTAATGTGCGTGTGCCGTTCATCCTGTCGACACCTAATAGTTCAAGCGCTGACTCTCTAGAGGTTGTGCCCACTTTAGAAGACATACCTATAACTTTGTTACGGGCAGCAGGGTTTGCGATTAAAGATTTTGGAAACGGGCGCGACTTGATGTCAGACAACGTTGACGAAGAACCTTTTGCTTCATTATCTGATAAATATCTTGCTGTGCAGCATGGTGACTACAAACTTATTTGTGAATGGAAGTCTAGCGATGGACCAGCTTCCGCAATAAAACCTATTCAGCTTTATTCACAAGTGAATGATGGACTTGACGAAGCAATTAATTTGCTTGGGCAAGCAGCGACAATGAAGGAGCAACAGGCCCTGTTCGAAAGGGCTCAGCTCTTTGTTGCCGAGTGCTCTAAGAAAGGTATGCGTGATTTCGACGCACAAGATGTCGCTGACTTAAATGCTTTGGGTTACGCGCTAGATGACGACGCCGAAGCT
>JAQWRF010000334.1 GCA_029243845.1 Planctomycetota bacterium
CATGTCTCTTTCTACAGCGAAATCGCTGGTGCCATTCTCGGAGCTTTATTGATTTGGCACTTTATAAGATCTTTTTTCAAAGAGTCTATAAAAAAGCAGCCGTCCAAATGAATGGACGGCTGCTGTGAAGATTAAATTTACGACTTTATAGAAGCGCCGAAGCCAGCGGCCTCGATTGCTGCCAGAGTAGCTAATTCATCGTAGCCAGCGTTAACCTTTACAGTTGCTGAACCAAGCTTTACATCATATTCCTCTACCCACGGTAGAGAGGCAAGAGCCTTACTGACTCTGCCGCCTCATGAACCAACTCAGGACATGCCGCTAATGGCGATGTCAATAGTTTGTGAAACAGGGGCTTCGAGGTTAACAGCTGTGGTGGTCGCAGCAACTGGAGGTTGCAGTTTGACCATCGGCACTGTTTGTGGATCTGGTGCGGAACACGCTGCAAAAACTAGCAACGTCGTAGCACCGCAGTATGCGATTTTTCTCATACCCCATCATACGGTCTCTGGCGAACTATGTTAGGAATAAAGATGCCGTAGCTGCTGTGCAATAAGTAGCCAGCGTGCCGGCTAGCATCGCCCTTAGGCCCAAAGAGGCAATCTCTTTGCGTCGTTCAGGCACGATTGTGCTTAATCCGCCTATCTGTATGGCGATACTGCTGAAATTTGAGAATCCGCATAATGCGTAGCTAGCAATAATCTTCGACGCATCACTCAATCCGAGAGCGGAATAGCGCTGCAGCTCGATAAACGCCACATATTCATTGACCGCCATTTTGGTGCCAAGCAGCGCACCCACTTGGGTCATCTCGCTCGCTGGCACGCCCAACAGCCACGCTATCGGCGCAAACACAGTTCCGAGGATCGACTGCAGCGTAATGTCATCGCCGAACACCGACCCCATTAACCAATTGATGACACCCAATACTCCGAGGAAAGCTATCAGCATCGCAAGAATATTAATCGACAACTTCATGCCTTCCGAGGCGCCGGTTGCAGTGGCATCCAAAACATTTGAGTATTCGGATTTTGGCTGGCTCACGTCTTTGCCCATCGTCGGCGAAGTCTCCGTTTCTGGGAAAACTATCTTCGCGATAGCCAACCCCATTGGCGCTGACATGAGTGTTGCCGCCAACAAATGCCCTGCGACATCAGGAACAACCGTGCCCATCATTTCTACGTAGATGGCAAACACTCCGCCGGCAACAGTCGCGAAGCCCACGGTCATAATTGCGCCGAGCTCAGAACGCGTCATCGTTGCTAAGTAGGGTCGCACTAATAATGGCGCTTCAGTCTGTCCTACGAAGATATTAGCTGCCGCAACTGTCGATTCTGATCCTGAAGTACCCATCAACTTTGACATCACTTTTGACATGGAGCCAACCAGTATTTTCACAAATCCTAGATGATGCAGCAGCGTGAACATCGCGCTGAAAAACACCACCGTAACAATGACAATCGCGCCAAAAACCGCATGTCCCCCATCTAGCCCTAGGGTTGATTCTCCGAAAATATCTTTACCCGCAACTTTTGCGATGTCGATTAAACCGCGCACGAAATTCTGGGCACCATCAAAAAACAAGGCGCCAAACGATGTCTTCAACACAATAAACGCCAGCACCCATTGCAGTGCCAAACCACGAATAACGGTGCGCCAATTAATCGATTTCCGGCTGTTGCTTAACAAATAAGCCAGGCCGAGGAGGCAGAGTATTCCGAACAGAGATTGCATCTAAATTATTTACTGACGATAGCTTAACGCTTCCTTATGCTAAGCATATGGCCCACACCCGCAGAACCTTTCTTGGCAACTCAGCAAAATTAGCCGCCTTCGCTACTACATCTTCAGCATTCCCGTCTTGCGTTAGCGCACCACTTCGACCCAAGATGGCAGATTTTGAAATATCACTAGCGCAATGGTCTTTGCACCGCGCCTTTGGTGCCGGAGATCTAGACAATCTTGACTTCGCGAAGATGGCGCGGCACTTTGACATAAACGCAATAGAATACGTCAATCAATTCTTTCATGATAAAAGCTTAGACGAAAATTACATCGCGCAAATGAAACAGCGCGCTGACGACATGGGAGTGCAGTCACTTCTCATCATGTGCGACGGCGACGGCAACCTTGGCGATCCATCCGCTACACAGCGCGAAATTGCCGTGCAAAAACATCGTCAATGGTT
>JAQWRF010000335.1 GCA_029243845.1 Planctomycetota bacterium
ACACCGCGTAAATTTCGCGAGCGCTTGGCTTCGAGCAGGTCGTTGATTGCGGCTTCTGATTCGTCGCGTGCGGGGCCAATAAAGCTACAAGTATTTAGAATCGCAACATCGGCCTGTTCAACATCTCCGGTCAAGGCATAACCGCCCGCGCCTAAGTGCCCCAAAATATTTTCAGAGTCGATGAGGTTGCGAGCGCAGCCGAGGTGTACCAAGGCTACATTAATTTGTTTAGTCAAAAGACTCATTGGTTTTTCATTTCTTCCCACTGCTCGGCGGTGATCAGAATATCACGCGGCTTCGCACCATTGTGCTCGCCTAGGATACCACATTCTGTCATATCTTCGATAAGTCGGCTTGCCCGACTATAACCAACTTTGAATTTACGCTGCAACAGTGACGCAGAGCCACGACCAGACTTCAGCACGAACTCGACTGCTTCTTCCCAGTACTCGTCGTCATTTTCGCCGGTAGTGCCACCGAGCAGGCTCCCTTGCTCGAGAACCTCTAGGTATTCTGGTTGACCATTCGCGCGTAAGTGATCGCAAATTGCATTCACTTCTGGAGTATCAATAAAGGCTCCTTGACCACGCCGCGTCGAGTCTGCCCCGGGAGGGCGGTACAAGAAGTCGCCGTTACCCAGTAACTTCTCAGCACCAGCCTCATCAAGAATCACGCGACTATCCGTATTGGTGTTAACCCTAAACGACATCCGCACCGGCAGGTTTGCTTTAATCAAACCCGTCACCACATCCGTCGATGGACGCTGTGTCGCAACGATCAAGTGAATGCCCGCCGCGCGCGCCTTCGCTGCAATGCGATTAATACTCTCCTCGACATCTTTTCTGAATTGTAACATCAAATCAGCGAGCTCGTCGATAACTACCACGATGTACGGATAGCTATCTGGGAAGTCGAGTTCGTCGTAACGTTCACCCATCATGTCTTCCAGCCCTTTGCGTGTAATTGCATTATAGTCGGCAATGTTTCGCACTTTGGCGCGGCGGAAGGTGCCTAAGCGACTCTCCATTTGCTGCACAACCCAGCCCAGAATAAACGATGCGCGCTTCATTTCCGTCACTACGGGACACATTAAGTGAGGGATACCAGAGTAAGCATCGAGCTCTACTTGTTTAGGGTCAATCAGAACTAAGCGCACTTCTTCTGGGGTACGAGTAAGCAACAGCGTCGAAAGAATGCTGTTCAAGCACACGGACTTGCCAGAACCTGTGGTGCCGGCGATGAGCATGTGTGGCATCTTCGCCAGGTCTGAGACTAGTTCGCCACCTAGGGCTCCCTGACCTAGCACCATTGGCAATGCTGCGTTCGCAACTTCTGCCGAGCACTTCTCAAACACATCGCGCAAGCGAACCGACGATTGAATCATGTTGGGGACTTCAATGCCGACTGCCTTTGAATTTGGAAGCGGAAATATAATTCTTACTTTGCTGGTACCTAACGAAAGACTGATGTCATCAATGTGCTTCTTGATTTTGGCAACTGGCACGCCAGGCTCAAGCTGAATGCCGAACATGGTAATAGTCGGGCCACGTTTGGCGGAAATCACGGTTCCATCAAGCTTGAATGAGTCTAAAACCGCTTGCAAGTCGCTACCTAAATCATTAATCTCGTCTCGGTTGTCAACGCTAATTTTCGTATCGCTCTTTATTAGCAACTTTATTGATGGCAACGATTTAAGAGACGGTGCTCTCTGGCGTTTAGGTCTAGGCTTAGGTTTATCTTCTTCTACTTCGATACGTGCCGTTTGCGATTCTAAAGCGGTATCTTCAATTTCGGCCAACCCGTACTTTCCCCCTGCGGCGGCTTGCGGTTGATGTGTTGCTGTTGCTACGGGCGCCTCTACGGTTTGCACTGAAGCCGCAGTTGCCGTAGGGTTAGGCGTTGCCTCGACAGGCGCTGACGCACCTGTCGAGGCAGCCGTCGAATCGAGTGCGGCGTCTTCGTCAAACCCCGGCCCACTTATTTCAATTTCTGGCTTTACCTTCGCCTCGGCTAGTGGTGTTTCCAAGTCAATGCTTGGCTTGGCCGCTGCCGGCTCTGCAGCAGACGTCGAGCCCTCGCTCGCAATATCGTAAGTAGAAAACTGACTGCGCAGCCAACCGAAAATTGAAGTAATACCGCGTGATGCCTTTTCGTGATTTTCCTTTGCGCCATCGATGATGGAACCCTCATCTTTACCGCCCCACGGTAGATCTTGTTGGCGTAACTTATCGGCTCCGCTTTTAAGCAAGTCGCGCGCCAGCGGCACAAAAGCCCACTCAGTTGCCATAAGCAATGAAAGGGTAACCAAAAAAGTAATGACAATTGTTGT
>JAQWRF010000339.1 GCA_029243845.1 Planctomycetota bacterium
GCACAGATCTTGAAGGTTGGCCAAATAGCCATCCATTGAGAATACACCGTCTGTAGAAATAAGGATGCGCCGCGCATTTGCCGCCTGCGCTTCTTGCAGACAACGTTCGAGGTCGGCCATATCGCTATTGTTGTAACGGAAACGCTGCGCCTTGCATAAGCGTACGCCGTCGATGATGGAGGCGTGGTTTAACGCATCAGAGATAATGGCGTCTTCGGCAGTTAGCAAAACTTCGAATAATCCGCCGTTGGCGTCGAAACAGCTTGAATAAAGAATCGTATCTTCAAAGCCCAAGAACTCTGAGATGTTAGTCTCGAGTTGTTTGTGGATGTCTTGTGTTCCGCAAATGAAACGCACCGATGACATGCCGAAGCCGCGCTCTTGCAAGCAATCGCTGGCTGCTTTGATCACTTCATCGTCGTCCGACAAACCAAGGTAGTTGTTAGCACAAAAGTTTAGAACTTGATCGCCGCTATCGACCTTGATACGGGAATCTTGTGGCGTAACAATAACGCGCTCGCTCTTCCAGAGGCCGGCGTCTTTAATCTCTTGAAGTTCGGCGGAGATTCCGTCGAGAAAGGACTGCTTAGAGTTATCCATGTTATTTTTGTGGGTCTAAAACTACTTTTAGCGCTTGACCAGAATCAAGTAATTCAATGCCGTGCGAGAATTCGCTAAGGGGCAAGCGATGCGTAACTACGTGCTCGATATTTAAGCCACGCTCGAGCAAAGACAGCATTTCTGTCCAGGTGCCAAACATGCGGCGGCCGAGAATACCTTTCCAAGTGATTCCTTTAAAGATGAAATCACGCGCGAAGTTTTGAATGGCGAGGTCACTGCCTGAAGGTATGCCGAGTTGCATCATTTCGCCGCCGGGATACAGCAAATCGAGGCCGACTTTAATGGCTGCAGGCGCACCTGACATTTCAAGCACGACATCAACACCGCCGTTAGTCTGCTGGCGAATTTCATCAAGCATTGAGCTGCCTTCAGTAGCAGGGTTGTGTACGAAAACAGGTACTTTTGAATCTAAAGACTCAACCCAGTCACGCGCGCGCTGTGAATTACCCTGTTGCACTTCGCAAATAGTCAGCGACGCTGCACCTTCAAACTCAACAACACTGGCCGCCATCGCGCCAATTGCGCCATAGCCACTCAGCAAAACATGTCGGCCCGCAATCGACGATGCCGATTCAACAGTGTGCACCGCATTACCCAAAGCGTCAAGTAAGGCACCAATATGCGGTGGCACAAACCTTTCGTCGAGGCGCACCACATTAGAGGCCGGCACCACCACGTATTCCGCGAAGCAGCCATCACGATGTAAACCCGCGATGACAGTCTTCTCACAGATGTGCTGATTGCCTGCGACGCATGCTCGGCATTCGTTACAAGTGATATGCATTTCGGCAGAGACATACTCGTCTAGGTGCCATGTGTCTACTCCATCACCCAAGGCCTCAATGTGTCCACAAAATTCGTGGCCGATAATGGTCGGTGGCGACACCATCGACGAAACCGAGTCGTCCCAATGGTAGATGTGGCGATCGGTGCCACAAATAGCCGTGTTTAACACCTTAATTCGCACCTCGCCAGGCGCAGGCTCGGGGATGGGTTGGTCGGTGCTAAAACCAACAGCGCCAGCTTCAGGACGCAGCATTTGAATGGCCTTCATGTGCCGATATTCTAGCAATGCGCAGGCGATGTTGACAATTAACGTGACGATAACAGCGGTGCACGATTACCACCGACGCTAAGAGCAATGCCGATTGCTGCCCCACTGATCATCATCGATGAGCCACCAAACGAAATCATCGGTAACGGCAGGCCTGTGGTTGGCCACACGCCGAGAGTCACGCCCACATTGATTACCATATGACTTAAGAAGTGAACCCCTACTCCCGCCAGAACGAGGCGCGTGAAGCGGCAGCGATGGCGCGAGGAATAGTAAATCAGCAGCAAGCCAAAGCTTAAATACAGCAGCAAGAACGAAGTGGCGCCAATGAAACCAGACTCTTCTGCTATTACCGGAAACACAAAATCATTATGGCGCTCGGGAAGTCGACCGAGTCGGTTTTCTGGACCTTGCCCCCAACCGTAACCTTGCATGCCGCCACTGCCGACGGCCAACTTCGAATGCCACAAGTGATAACCTTCGGCAGCGAGCTCTTCAGGGCTTAACTCATTTTGATGCCACCAAGTCATGACGCGCTCTTTTTGATAATCCTGAATGACTAGCCATGCGGCAGGTGCCAGGAACAAAGGTAACAGCACCAGCCAACGGTATTTTTTCCATGGCATTCCGGCCATCCAGACGAAGGTCATGAATAACGGGACGAACACCAACGATGTCCCGAGGTCGGGTTCAATCAGCACTAAAAATGCTGGCACGAAACACATAATCGCCGGTTTAATAATCGCGCGGATTGTTTGTGGACGCGGGTGGTCGGCAAACCATTTAGACAAAGCTAAAATCATGGCGAGTTTCATAAACTCAGATGGCTGAATTTTAAACCCAGCGAACATGTCAATCCAACGGCGCGAGTGATTTGTTTCGCGACCGATAAACATCACCAAAATCAACAGTAGTACGCAGATAGCGTAAATAAGGTAAGTGTGACGGCGCCAGGCGCGCGAGCTTACGACAAAACCTACAACGGCAAACAACACACACGCCGACAGTCTAATCAAGTGCCCGCTTGGCATTTGCAAATCGTATGAAACGCTCCATTGCAGCTGAGTACCCCAATACAAAATAGCCATTGCCAAAGGAATGATGGGCCAGCAGCTACGACGCAAGCGCTGCACTAGTGGGCGGCGGAAAAACTTAGCGAGCATCCACTTGTACCACGAGTTCTGGAGACAATTGCGGCATGGCCTGCTGCAAGAATTCTTTAAGAATGAAACTGGCTATTTGACCGCCGTGCAAACCGGTGTTTTCGCACATAATGCCAAAGGCATATTGCGGATTGTCCGCCGGGAAGTAACCCGTGAACCACGCATGGGTCGGCTGTGGACTACCGCCCAAGGAAACTTGAGAGGTTCCGGTCTTACCGACGATTTGCCACTTTATCGGGAACTCCGTCTTATAGGCCGTGCCACCAAGCTCGTAATTAACTGCACTCAAAGCCTCGGAGATTTGTTTGCGATACCTATCAGCCAAAACAGGAACACCTCTAGTATCTACCGCAGGTGATGCCCCGCTGCCTTCCACCACGATGCGAGCGCTAGGCAAGGTGGAGGTCGCTAGCCATCCGTATAGTCGCGCCATTTGTAATGGACTTGCCTGCACTCCAACTTGCCCAATCGCAGTGCGCATCAATCGCATCTGATTGTTACGTAGGGTCTCAAGGTTGACTAAGTAGTTAGCACCCTTCTCTAAGGCTGGCACCTCAAAGCCTGTTACCGAGCCAAAGCCCAGCGACTTGGCGAGCTGATAAATAGGTGCCGGACCGAGATCGCGAGCCAATTTGTAAAAGTAAATGTTGCACGACTTTTTCAGCGCGTCGCGCATAGTAATGTCTTGGTGTCCGTAGCGCGAGTCACAACTCAAGACTGAGGTGCTGCCCTCCGCCTGAAAAACGCCCTCGCACCTATAAGACTTGTTCCAGAGTGAATCATTTTTCATCAATGCGGCCGCTGCAACTAGCGGCTTAAACGTCGAACCTGGATACGGCGTTTCTTGCGGCCAATAATTACCAGCCAATGCGCGATGGCGTAACGGTGATGCATTTTTTAGCTCCACCAACTCTTGGTAATCGCGCCGATACTGCTGGCGCCCGAGCAAAGGCGTCGTCGCCAGCATGGGTACCTGATCATTTTTTATATCAATAAGCGCAAAGCCAACCTTGGGCGTCGCTGGATCAAATTTGGCCGACAAATCGGTACTCGGAAAGTATTGACGCATGCGCTGTCGGGTATTGGCATAAACTTTGGCAATCGATTTCTCGGCGACTTCGATCAAGTCGATGTCCAGAGACAAGACGACGTCATGGCCATTCAATGGCGCCGAGTAACGCAACTCTAAGGGCACCTTGCCATCTTCGCCGCCTTCAAGCACCTGTGAGTAACCACGCACGCCGCGTAACACCTGTTCAAAGGCATCCTCTACCCCACTAATACCGCTAGTCTCATCCGGGCGCAATGTAGCACTCCATAATCGGTGACGCAATTGACGATACTCAGCTTCATCTTCGGCGTTACGATAAAACATCTTACGTAACTGGCGGAAGCGATCATTCAAGACACGGTACTCGACCAGATTGCTTTCTTGTGGCAAGCGCACCGCGCCCACTATTTGCGGAATCAGCGCTACCGGGTAATTACGTCGCGTGACTTTTTGCAGGTATAAGCCGGGGTAATCGTCTCCCTGTTGTGCAAGCAAATCTACCAGCTGGTAGTCAATGTCTTTCGAGAAACTAATCACTCTAAAGCGATGCACGCGATATTCTTGATCGCGCAAAATTCCCGCGGTATCTTTCGGAGCCGCTAATTCGACTTGCTTCCATAAAGCACTTAACAAACCGACCTGCTGCGACAGTTCTTGCTGCCGAAGTTCTTCACTTGGTGCATTGTCGTCGATGGGGATTAGCATAGCCGCTAGATATTCCGCGCGCCCATCGAGTTGCCATTGCTGGTGCAATAAATGCGCGGTACTCAGCCGTGATTCAGAATCGCGCAGTTTGCCACGCAGCTCACTTGAACTATACTGCAATGAGCGCGCGGCAGCATCCTGCAAAGATCGCTGCAGTATCATCAACTGTAATTTCTGGCGACGTTGTTCTATTTTAGTTAATAGAGTTTGATGCCAATGGCTACCCAATATCCGTTCAATAGCTGTTATGCGTATCTCAAAAAACTTAAGTTGCTCTGCAAAGTGCGCGGCAGCGGCTGGAAACTGCTCACCAAGGCTGAGTTCGCCGGAATCTAGCCAGCTTAAATATACGTCACGTTGTTCGGTAGCTTTTAGATCAAACATACCCCGCAAATAGTAATTCAAATCGTTGCGGTCGCGACAGCTCAACTTTGTCATGCGCTCTGCGCTTAACTGCAGTAACTGCTCTGCCCAATATTGAGCATCAGCCATGCACTGTTCAACACCCGGAGCCTCGACATCAAGCAGGGTCAAGGCCGCATGTATTTGCCCCGCCGGGTGCATCCGTCGAAAATCACGGTAGCGGAAATATAAATCGTAAGCGAAATCATCTTCGGCAAAGACATCGCCATTAACTGAGGTGATACTCCCGCGCTTAAAAGGGATGGTGTCTTGGTCCAATCGTGAACTGCGTGCCTCACGCTGCCATTCATCGCCTTCAACGATTTGTAATTGGAATAAGCGACCGATCATTAACCCTCCCAGCAGCAAGAATCCGATCACTAGATGCCAAATCCGTTTATTATTCAACTCGTGCCTCCGAACATTGAATTAGAGGAACGGCGCTTTACCACTGCAACAATAAAACCGGTCAACAGCACGCGCCACGCACAGGTCGTGTAAGAGAGTTGAATGTGATGCTGCGCAGCAACACTCATATCAATAAGTGCCATTGGCACTGCGGACAAAACAGCGCAACTAAAGCGATAAACAAATAACGAATCTGATAACAGGCGCGTAAGACTTTCCCGCACCATTAGCGCTGCTAACAGAGAGGCACAGCTAGCAATAGGTGAACAGAGCGCTACCGACGACCGCAATAGAGCGAAGCACAGAGCCAAAATGATTGGCTTCCGCGCGGAATGCGGCATTGGGGTTGGGACCGCGAGCAG
>JAQWRF010000343.1 GCA_029243845.1 Planctomycetota bacterium
GGTTCTGTTGTCGGCGCATTCGAGCCAACTATGTACGGCTTCGGCAGTGGACGATTAGGCTACAAGCCAGAGGATTACCGCAACGGGTCGCCGTGGTTAGCCGAGTCAGCTACCGACTAACTAGCTTATCTAATTCAGCCAAGGTGAGGCGCACGCTCAAAATATAGGGCTGTTCGCCATCATCCCAGTGCCCATAAGTGGTAGTGACAATGGTGCCGTCGCCTAATAGGTTTACTCCCGGATAGGCGCAATCCCAACGGTGCTTGTTGTCTTTAAGACGCACATGATATTCACCAGGACGCGAATTAATGATATCGTCATAGTTACCAACCCAGGCAACCCAGTCGCCAAGTGTTTTAGACTTTTGGTTGGTATCGCGGAATGAAATAAATAACCGTCCATCGGGAGCGTATACAGCCGTATGCCGATCGCCAGTCAAATCTGCCGTGGTTTGTTTTGGTTCGCTCCAGGTTTTTCCTTCGTCATCACTGGTCATATAAAACGATTCTAGTTTACGACTGTTTTCGCGTAGTAAGACTAATAACTGATTGCCATCTGGTGAACGAATGATTCCGGGTTCGCACAGATGCGCTTCGGCGTGTGCCGCAATAACGATTGGGTCGCTCCATGTTAGTCCGCCATCATGAGACCTAATTTGATAAACATGAAATGGCGCAGCATCTGTTGGCTTAAAGGTGTCACCGATAAATCTACCGTCATCGTGAAACATCGCGATGTATGAACCATCTTTACAGCGCATCATGCATCCGCTGGCAACGATGCCACCATATTCACCAATTGCTTTTAGCTCGGTCCATGTTTCGCCATCGTCCTCACTGACAGCTTGGCGTATAGGGTAGAGGCCAGAGTGCAAAACAAAACGTCGCTTGCCTTCGGCGTCGATAGTACGAAAGAGAGTCGGCACCTCTTTAGAAGTCTCCCAAGATTTAGGTACCTCAAGTCGTTCACTCCAGGTGATTCCACCATCAGTGCTTTTCTTCATCACTATTTGGCCGCGACCATGGCCTTTGGGGTAAGTAGCGAAGATGGTTTTCCCGTCTTCGAGCATGGCGGTGGTTACGTGCCCGAGGTATTGCCCAGCTTCGCGGTCGACGACAGTTTGACGGGACGAGTCGCCATTGAGATCTAGGTAGGTCTGCGCTTGCGCGAGTAAATTCAGAGAAAGGCAGAATGCGGTGACTAGCATAGTGTTATTTTACTGCCGGCCGACATTCTTATGGAATATGTACCTCATTCAGCGCTGAAATAGATCCTAAGCCGTTATTAGTCGCTAGAGCTTGGAAATACAGGGTTGAGCCACTAAAGGAAGGGTTGATGGGTAGCTGCGACGATGAAATGCCAGCTTGAGGGATTACATTTGCATGTGCAATGCGCAAGCGATTCATATCGAGCAGTATGTCGCCGAATGCCGACTGGGTAAAGCCTGTGCCCGTTGACCCAGCTATTCTCATATAGTCGCCGGGTTTCGCGAAAGATCCTACTTGAATCACCCCTGAATTATTAGGGTCGAGAACAACCCACAATGGGGTGTCAGAAGATGACGCTTCAAAATCGGTAGCTATGGTATTAAACAAGTCAAACAG
>JAQWRF010000349.1 GCA_029243845.1 Planctomycetota bacterium
GGCAAGTTTGGTCATGTGATTGTGGCTAGAAAGCCTAGAGCTATTAGAATACACTATCCCTATGCGTTTCACACTACT
Source organism: Planctomycetota bacterium (assembly GCA_029243845.1). Classification (GTDB taxonomy): domain Bacteria; phylum Planctomycetota; class UBA1135; order UBA1135; family UBA1135; genus JAPKEZ01. The sequence continues at coordinate 79 of JAQWRF010000349.1, forward strand.
CTCTACGCTCATCATTACCTGTGCCACATTTGGCTCTTGCAGTGTTTCGCCCTATACCGAGGGACCTGACCTAGGCGTAAACCCGTCATTGCTGCCACTCGACTACGAAGCAGAAATTGCCAATGGCCAATTTTTTATAGGCCCAGAAGATAAGCTTAGCATCGACTTCTGGAAAGAAGCCGAACTATCACGCACCTACGCGGTACGCAGCGACGGAAATGTACTGTTCCCTATGGTAGGGCGCCTACAGGCAAATGGTCTCACTCGCGAGCAATTCGAAGATAAGCTCCTGGTTGCCTACGCTGACTATTTTGTCGACCCCGTGCTAGCCCTCTCAGTCGAGTTCTACCCCAGCCGCAAGGTTACCGTTCTAGGCGAAGTTAACAGTAAATCGGTCATCTCGCTTACCACGCCAAACACTACCATTCTTGATGTCATTGCGATGGCAGGCGGCCTGACAAGCGATGGAGATACTGCAGGTGTCCTCATAGCGCGTCGCGTCGATGGCGTGATGAATGTTCGCCACTACAGCCTCGATGGGTTGTTTGCGCCAACCGACGTCAATATGCGCTCAGCAGCGCCGACGTACGTACAAACTGGCGACATCGTGTACGTGGTCAAATCGTCTTCGGCCGAATACGCTGCCAAGCTCGACTTGGTGTCCGACACTTTGCGGGCCCTCAACTTTGGCGTAAGTGTCGTTTCGAAATCGCCACAAGCTGCCGAAGTTATTATTGGGAACTAACTAACCAAACCAGCGACGCGTTTTTACCTGCGTGTTTTGCAGTGCAGAAAAGTATTGTTGTGCCGACACATGCCAGAAGTTTTCGGCATAGTTGGCATCGCTTTGATGGGCATAATAGGCATCAAGGTGCTGAGACAAGCGCGCGTAATCGACTGCGTCAATTTGTGATTGATAGCACTGCAACGACTTAATTTTTTGCGCCTGCTGCTCGCCGGTCAACTCAACAACGGTGCGTAGCGGCATTACTTGCCACAAACCACTAGCGGCAATAGTCGCATCTAAATCGTGCGGCCAAGCGCGTTGCAAAATAAGATTCGCTTCGTAATGATCCACATGATTGTCAGCCCACCACACACTGTGCACTCGCTGTGGACGAAATTCCGACAACAAATGGTTGAGTTGTTGGCAAATCGAATCATCGGCAGCCAATTTTGTTTCGACGCCATCCAAGTGGTGCATGTTTTTTACACCCAACTCAGCCATCGCTGCTTCAGCTTCGGCGCGTCTCATTTCTGATGACTTTTGATGGCTAACACTCGATACTCCGCGACTGCCGTCTGACAACCAAATGACCTGTAAAGTAGCGTTGGCGGCTAAGGCCCGCAACATTGCTCCACCACATTGCAACACTTCATCGTCGTAATGAGGCATGACTACAGTAATGCGCTCGACGTCGACTAAAGGCTGAGTGTTTTCAAGTAGCGATAAGGTACGTTGATAATCCAAAGCAGTACTCAGAAAACGTTTGTTTTCCCAAGCAGGTGCCAGGAACAAAGGTTTAGATATTTTTTGCGCGCGTAGCAATCGCGCCATTTTTTTGGCTGGGAGCACGCACCACGCCTCGGAGAATCCTTGCCCTTTGTGACGCATGCAACTGCGCACTGCTTGCAAATTCAAGCCGTCGCCGCCGCTGTGATGAATCAAAAAGTTAGGCCACAGCGGAGTTTTTGATTCGTACAGGGCCACCATCATTTTACTCGGTAACTCGTCAAGGCGTTCGAGTAGCAGCTGCGTGTCTTCACCTTGGCGCGGGAATGGTGCGATGAACGATTTACTCTGCGCGTTAAAAGGCAGCAAAGCTTTACCGTAGTTAATATCTAGTGATGCGACATCTTGACGCGGGTCACCAAAAGCAAATCCTGGTTTCGAAAGAGGCAACACTTCCACGACAGTTGGTACCGATATTAGGTTCAACGGACGCCGCATGAAGCGTGGCCACTGCATGGTTACTCCATGTAGCCTAAGGCGCGCATCGTCTCAAGCAACTTCTCGTCGTCATCTCCTACATTACCCTCAAAAGAACGCGGACTTAAAGCCACAGCCCCTTCGCGAATCGCAACCGGATTGTTTTGGTTGTATTCCTCTTCGAAACAGTCGAGCATAACTTTGCCGTCCATGTGATCGTCTACTTCGAGGCCGAGTAGGTGCATCATAGTTGGCGCCATGTCGGCGATTTGGAAGCCCGTTTTGCGGTGGTCCTTCTTGACGACACCCTCACCTTCCCATCCGTAGATGCCGTGCGGACGATGCATCGCAGGCCG
>JAQWRF010000329.1 GCA_029243845.1 Planctomycetota bacterium
ATGATGGAGTCGGTTTCGGGGTCGTCTTGGAAAGCACGTAATACGTCAATGAAATTGGTACCAGGAATTGGATCGCCACCGATGCCTACACAAGTCGACTGCCCAAGACCTTCTTGGGTGACTTGCCAAACGGCTTCGTAAGTCAGTGTTCCTGAACGCGACAAAATGCCAACAGTGCCAGGATTATGGATGTAAGCCGGCATGATACCGATCTTGCAACCGCTCCCATCATTGCCCGGTGTAATAACGCCAGGGCAGTTCGGCCCAACCAAACGCGACCTCGAACCTTTCAGTGCCGCTTTAACGCGCACCATGTCCATTATCGGAATGCCTTCGGTGATACAAACAATTAGCTCGACCTCGGACTCAATGGCCTCGATTACAGACGCAGCTGCATAAGGCGCGGGAACATAAATCACACTCGCGTCAGCGCCAACGGCAGCTTTCGCCTCTGCAACTTTATTAAAAACAGGTAACTCAAGGTGTGTTTGACCACCCTTCTTCGGAGTCACACCGCCAACCATGTTCGTGCCATAAGCAATCGCTTGCTCGGAGTGAAAAGTACCATTCTTGCCCGTAAAACCCTGGCAAATTACTTTAGTGTCTTCTTTGATGAAAATAGCCATGTTTTTACCTATTACTTAACAGCCTCACAAATTAACTTTGCGCCGTGATCGAGTGAATCGGCAGAAATCAAATCGAGACCACTGCTATTTAGCAGCTCACGGCCTCGCTCGACATTAGTGCCTTCGAGGCGCACTACCAATGGGATAGTCAAATCGACATTCTTCGCTGCTGCAATCACGCCACGTGCAATCACATCACACTTCATGATGCCTCCAAAGATGTTAACCAAAATGCCTTTCACGTTTTCATCACTAAGGATGATACGGAAAGCCTCGGTGATAGCCTCTTCGGTTGCCGAACCACCTACATCTAAAAAGTTAGCTGCCGAGCCACCGTGTGACTGAATAGTGTCCATGGTTGCCATCGCTAGACCCGCGCCATTCACCATGCAGCCGATTGAGCCGTCAAGCGTGATATAGTTCAAGCCAAATGTGGCAGCCTCTACTTCACGAGCATCCTCTTCGTGGATGTCTTGCATCGCGGCGATATCTGGATGCCGATAAAGCGCGTTAGCATCGAAGTTGATTTTTGCATCAAGTGCAACAACCTGATTGTCTTCGGTAATGGCCAATGGATTAATTTCGGCGATTTCGCAGTCAAGCTCGATATAAGCCTTGGCGAGTGAAATCAAAAAATCGATAGCGTTGGTCTTCAAATCGCCGACCAGGCCCAAGAAATCCGCTGCCTCGGCAGCTTGCGCACTCGTGAGGCCTGTATCTGGAATAATTGGTAAACGCAACAGAGCTTCAGGGCGCTCTTCGGCAATTGTTTCGATTTCGACGCCACCCTCAGCCGATGCCATTAATACTGGCAGGCCTAAAGCACGGTCGAGAGCGATGCCGACGTAAAGCTCGCGCGCGAGGTCTAAGCCCTCACAGACAAACAGCTTACGTACTTTCTGCCCTTCTGGTGCAGTTTGATGCGTCTTAAGCATCATGCCAAGCATGGTTACGGCAACTTCGCGGGTTTCTTCGGCACTCTTAACAAGCTTGACACCGCCGCCTTTACCACGCCCACCTGCATGGATTTGAGCTTTAACTACAGCTAATTCATGCCCCTGTGAAGCTAGTTGTTCAAAAGCAGCTTGCGCTTCTTCTGGTGTAGTAGCAAGAATTCCTCGCTGTGTGCGTACGCCGTAGCGCTCTAGGACTTCTTTTCCTTGGTATTCGTGAACTTTCATTGGTTAATTCAGGGAAATGAAGGCAATAGGATACTTCTGCGACTTCGAAATTGTTCAGATTTATGCCTAATTTTAGGAACAGCGACCCGAATAGAGCAGTCACATATATA
>JAQWRF010000360.1 GCA_029243845.1 Planctomycetota bacterium
AAAGCGCTGCGAATTGCGATTAGGGCATTGCGCTCGATCATTACTTCGAGTGTACGCTCGCCATCTGCTTCGCTGAGGTGCAGCAATTGATGAGAGTGACCGTCAACTTGTACCAGTTTGGTGACATGAGCAAGGGTGCGAGACATGCTACTATTCTAGCATGCAAACGGCAGTTTACGGCGCATCGGTTGCGACATCATTGTTTGGTAAGGTAGGCTTCACTTTTAATAATGGAGGACAGCTTTTAGAGTTGTCATGGCGTAAAGGTTTTTCAGAAGAGGCTAGTCAATTGGCGCAGCTTAGAGCACCTTGTCCTAGTTTGCCGGAGCTGCGAAAATATATAGAGGACTACGCGCGCGGATGTGGTCCGCAATTCCCCGGAGCGTATGTGTTCCCACAGGCGGCGGCGTTTTCTACTAAGGTCTATAAGGTAGTAGAAAAGTTGAAGCCAGGGCAGTCCTTCTCATATCAGCAGGTGGCCGAGTTGGCGGGTTCATCCAAGGCTTGCCGCGCGGTAGGAAATATTATGGGAAAGAATCCGTTGCCGCTAGTGATCCCATGACATCGTGTTTTAGCTAGCGGCCAAGGTCTTGGCGGCTTCACAGGTGGAGTATCTTTTAAGCGTTTGTTGCTTGACGCTGAAGGGATTGAATACGGAGCCTAAGCCAACCAGCGGCCCGCGTTGAAGGCGAGTAAAATAAGTGTTGCGTTGATGAACAAACTATTTAAGTCAATCGCAGATTTGTTCTTCGGCCATGGCGTGTAAACGCAAATTAATGCTGCAGCGATACCGATGTATAACCCGACATAATTCATGGCAAAAGCCATGATAGGTAACGCTAAAACGCTAAGCGAAACTTTATAAATGTACTTGTGTATCAAGTAGGCACAGATAATCACCGGAATGATAAACGCGAGTTGTCCTAATTCGACGCCGAGGTTGAAGCCGAGCAAGGACATCACTTTTGCATTTGAAGCTAAACCGATTTCACCGAGTACTCCGGCAAATCCGAAGCCGTGTAATAAACCAAAAGCAAAGGCCGGAATCGCTGGATTTGCGTTTTGTGCTCCTTGCTTTAAATGCGCTACTAACACCGCGATAATACTAATAGAAATCGCCGGTTCAACAAATGCGGATGGCAGCGAAACGATGTCTAAAGCCGAGAAGGCAAGGGTTATGGAATGCGCGACGGTGAATGCTGTTATGGCATAAACTAACTTGCGCAAACTGGCTACCCCAAAAAGCAGGGCGAGTAAAAAAGCTAAGTGGTCGTATCCGGATAAAACGTGTTCGAAGCCTAGATCAGTATAAGACGCTAGTGTTTCGAATTGGGTTGGCAGGTGTAATAAATAGTCGTACGTGTTTTCCGACAACACATAGTGCAGCGATTCGGCACCAAAGCCATCCACGGAAATAAAAGTTTTGTGCTGGGGATTACCTGCGTCTAAAAATAATTCTGAGTGCACACTGAAATCATCACCAGCATCAGCAACAGTGAACGAAGTGCTTAAAACGATGTCGGTGATGTCGACATCACCTAAGTATTCCGTAGGCGTGAAAGTGGGAATGAACTGCTCGCCGTTAAGCTCAAACCAAAAGGTTGATTGCAGTAATGCGTCGACCTGCGGCCAGCTATCTTCGAATTCTGTTTGCGTGATATGGCCGTTGCCATCGACGTCAATGGTGAAAGTGTCGATTTCGCGTAACGTTAACTCTTGTATTTTCAGAGTGGCGTCAACTTCGTTGCCACTGAACTTTAGGTGCAGATGCGACATCGCGGCTGGGTGCGCCGCACCGACAGCTAGCGTTATTGCGGCAGCGAGCTTGTAGTAGTAGCACACGGGAATTCTTTATAGGTTGATTCAAAGATAGGCACTAAATTTGGGTCAAACTGCGTGCCCGCCCCCTTCTGAATAATCTCTAAAGCAGCTTCGCTAGGTAGCGCCTTACGGTAAGGGCGCTCGGAACAAATGGCATCGTAAGTATCGGCAATCATAATCAATCGCGAACTAAGCGGGATATCGTTACCAGCAATACCATCGGGGTAACCATTGCCATCCCAGCGTTCGTGCTCGTGGCGAACAATGCGCTGCACCTCGGGATAGCTTTTGGAGAGAGGTTCAAGAATTTTTGCGCCGTGAATCGTGTGTAGCTTGACGGTTTCCCATTCTTTGTCGGTTAGCTTCCCTTGCTTATGCAAAATAGTTAGTGGAATGCCAATTTTGCCGATGTCGTGCAGCCAAGCGCCCACACGAATTTCGCGTAGTTGTTGCTTCGTCATACCCGGAATTTTGCGCGCCATCAACACTGCAAAAGCAGCCACTTTATTAGAGTGATCGCGCGTGTATTTGTCTTTAGTCTCGAGCGAGTTCACCAACGCCTGCACACCAGTTAAAAACGCACGCACCTCAGCCATGTCGGCATTCTTTAGTTTGCGGTCGTCGGCAACAGTTTTGCTACGACGATTCATGGCACTCGCAATGTGCTGCGCCACGGATGCCACGCTAGCTGGCTTCATCATGTACTCGTCGGCGCCGTCACGCACTGCTTGGACGGCTGTTTTCACGTCATTCTCGCCAGTCAACATTAAGAAGGGTAAATTAGCATCGATATTGCGGATGTGGCGCAGTAATTCGTCGCCGCGCATGCCTGGTAGTCCGAGGTCTGAAACCACGATATCGAAGGACTCTAAAGCGAGCCGATGCAATGCGGTGCGCGCATCACGCACTGCTGAGACGCGGTACCCCTGTTGGCTAAGACCAGCTTCGAGTAATGCGCACTGATCTGGATCGTCTTCTACGACTAGAACGTTGTGAGATGGGGCCATTGACAGTAATGTTATCACAATGGCATATGCGGATACAAGCGTGCTATAGTGGCGGTATGGTTAAAAACATCTTCGCTGTAATCCTTGGACTGGCGGTTGGTTCGGCTATAAACATGGGATTTGTGGCTCTTGGCCCAATGATTATCCCGCTGCCTGCTGGTGTCGATGCGACTAGCGTTGAAAGCATGAAGGCTTCGGCGCATTTACTTGAGGCGCGACATTTCATTTTCCCGTTTATCGCACATGCGGCTGGTTCTTTAGTTGGCGGATTTATCGCGTACATGATTGCGGCATCGCACAAGATGATTTGTGCGGTTGTAGTTGGTGTGGCGTTTTTGGCCGGCGGTTTGATGATGGTATTGATGTTGCCATCGCCGATTTGGTTTATTGCCGCTGATATTGGCCTTGCTTATATTCCTGCAGCAATGTTGGGTGGCAAGCTAGCAATGCGCCGGTGAGGATCTCAAAAGATGCTATCCTATAAGCCATGCAGCGTTACAAGCACCGCCAAATATTAGATGCCGCCGGCGTCTCTGTGGCATTAGATGAACTTGCTATAAAACTTGATCCGCTGCTTGGCGATGATGAGGTGACCGCAATTCCAATCATGGGTGGGGCGATGATTTTCGCCGCCGATTTGGTGCGTCGTCTGCCACCAGGTTTAGTGATGGATTTCATCCGCATTCAAACTTATGGTGATTCGACTTCACCACAAAGCGAGCCTAAAGCCGATTGGGTGCCGCAGCCTGAAAACGTAACTGGCAAGCACATTTTGCTTATGGACGACATCTTAGACACCGGTCGCACCATGAATTATGCGCGTAATTTTTTAATTAACGAGATGGGCGCTAGCAAAGTGACCGTCGCCGTGTTGATTGATAAGCCAGCGCGGCGTGCCATCGACATCGAGCCGGATGCCGCAGCGATTGACCTCGCTGAAGATTTGTTCTTAGTGGGGGTCGGTTTAGATTTTAAGGGGCGCTACCGTAACGTTCCGAATTTGTTAGCACTAGAAACCGGCATAGATGGCATGCCAATAGAAAACGAAAAATGGAAAATCTCGCAGTAACCGCTGAATGGAAAGGATGCTTGCTTGACGAATACATCGTTGCGCATTGGCCTGATATTTCTAAAGGACGTCTTCGCGATTTGATTCGTGGTGGCGCCATCAATATCGAGGGCATGAGCGTGCAACCGAGTGCTAAGCTGAAAGAAGGTCAGCTGATATTGATTGATCATGACATGTCAACCGAAAAGCGTATGAAGAGCGCTGACATTGATTTAGAAATCCTTTATCAAGATGAACACTTGGTCGCGGTAAATAAACCAGCAGGCATTCCGGTTGAGCCAAGTCGCTGGGGAGAACATCCCTTACACCTTAGTGGTGCACTTTTAAGTTGGGCGCAAAAACGTGAGCTCGAAGGTCCGCTGCAACAACGTCCGCGCGCTTTGCACCGTATTGATTTGGGTACTACCGGGGTGATGCTTTATGCGTTGTCGCTCGAGGCCGAGCGCTATTACCGTGAGTTGTTTGCTAATCGTAAGATTGACAAGAAATATCATGCACTGGTGTTGGGCGAAGTTCATTACCCCGGAGTTGTTGATTCGCCGATTGCTCCTGATGCGAGCGCCGGAGGTTTGATGCGCGTGTATAAGCACGGCAAAGAGTCGTTAACCGAATATGAAGCACTCACCATTTTTCATGGCTACACTTTAATTGAGGCGCGTCCAAAGACTGGGCGTACGCATCAGATTCGCGTTCACATGTCATCGGTGGGGCATCCGTTAGTAGTCGACCCGCGTTATGGCGGCGCCGAGAGTTTTATGTTGTCGGAAATTAAACGTGACTACCGACCTAAAGCAGGGCGTCCTGAAAAACCGCTAATCGATCATTTGACTCTGCATGCGCATTCCGTTAGCCTTCCTAAGTTTGGTAGCGACGAAATGTTGCATATCGAAGCGCCTTATCCGAAAGATTTACGGGTAACTTTGCGTAACTTAGCTAAGTGGCGCGAGGCACGTGTCGGGCCGTGGGGTAATTAATATCGAGCGCTGAGCAGTGGCAGGGACGGCGTCCGCGGTAATAATCAGCAATAAATGGGTATTTGGGTATAATATGCCTGACGGCATTTCCCGTCACCACTGCATAATGTAAATGACCCATGCGATTAAAACGCACCGTAAATGATTTCCGTGTTAGCGAATTGCTAGACGACGACTCCCTGCCCCATATGGGCGGTAATTTCACGATTTATCGTATTACTAAAAAGGGGCTAACTACTTTCGAGGCCGCCGATATTTTGGCGAAAGGCGCCGGCGTTGAACGCGCTAATGTCAAGTATGCCGGTTTGAAAGACAAAGATGGCATCACTTCACAGGTGATGACCGTTGAAGGTGGCAAGACTGTCAGCTTCCGCGACCAGTCTTTGACGATCCGCCTGTTGGGCAAAACCAATCGTCATGTCGAATCGACTGACAGCGAGGGTAACTCGTTTGAGATTGTTGTGCGCGACCTTGAAGCCGATGACATGCGGCGCTTGCGGGTGAATATGCTCGAGTTGAACAAACTGCATATTCCCAATTACTTTGATGACCAACGTTTCGGTTGTCTACGCCACGGCCAAGGCTTCGTGGTACGCCAGTTGTTGAAAGGCCGACCCGAGTTGGCTTTACGTGCAATGTTGGCAGCGCCGTCTCCTTACGGGCCCGACGTTATTGAAACATTCAAGAAGGGCATTCAGCGTCGTTGGGGCAACTGGGAAGAGTTAGCCAGTTACACTAAGCATCGCCGCGGTTCATCAGCATTTGAATTTTTACATCAAAACGGCGATGATTTTGTTGGTGCGATTGAGCGGGGCATTGCGTCACGTGAGAAAACGATTCACTTGTTCGCTTACCAATCCTTCTTATGGAATCGCGCCGCTACACATTTCGTGAAGTCGGTAGTTGGCGAAGAAAATGTTGCATGGCTTCCACATGATGCGGCACCGCTTGCTGTATACCGCGAACTGACCGATGAGCAACGCGCTAAATTGCAAGCCTTTAAGTTGCCGCTGTTAGGCCCTGGTGTTGAGTTGAATGAAGATGCAGCTCGCTGTTATAAATTAGTCTTCCGTGAAGAAGGTTTTGACATGCAGCAATTCTTGGACCTCGACATTTCTGGGTTCCGCCCATTACATGAAGAGCGTCAGTTTCTAATTACACCAGAATTTTTGCGCGGAGCTCCGGCTGAATCTGATGAGATTTATAAGCGTCGTCATAAGATGCGTATTCGTTTTTCATTACCGCGCGGGCATTATGCCACCTTGGTGTGTAAACGATTGCTGATGCCGACCGAGAAAGATTATATGCATTTGCGTATTTGGGTGGCACGCCACTCGCTCGATTGGCCAGATGAGATGGGTCGTGCTAAGACTCTAGATGTTGCCGCAGAAAAGTTATACCATGACGAGCGGACACGGCGCGTGCTCAATAAATACGATCGCGATCATCCTGAACAAGCGCGCAAGCGTTATGGCAGTGGTGACGGATACCGTGGCAAGCGCGAAGGCAGCGGCAGCGGCAGTGGCGGTGGATACCGCGGCAACCGCGAAAGCAGTGGCAGCGGTGGCGGGTATCGTGGCAACCGTGAAAGTAGCGGAAGTAGTGACGGATACCGTGGCAACCGAGAAGGCGGTAGAGACAGTGGATACCGTGGCAACCGAGAAGGCGGTAGAGACGGTGGATACCGTGGCAACCGCGAAGGCAGCGGCAGTGGCGGTGGATACCGTGGCAACCGCGAAGGCGGCAGAGACGGTGGTTCGAATCGCCAGCCGCGGGACGACCATGACCGTAAACCTTATGTGAAGCCAGCCCCTAGAGATAGTGAGAAGCCGAAGCCGTCTTCAGACGCGCCAGCTGATTCGCCATGGGCGCAAGCAAAGCGTGATAAGGCTAACGATAATGACTAAAAACTCGGCGCGCGTAGCAGTGATTGGAGGCAGTGGTGTTTATGACATCGACGGCCTCCAAGACAAGCAAACGATTAGCGTCGATACACCGTGGGGCAAACCGTCCGATGATATTTTGCTCGGCACGATGGATGGTGTCGAAGTAGCGTTTTTGCCGCGTCATGGACGTGGCCATTTCCTATCGCCAACGGATGTGCCTTACTTGGCCAACATTTATGCACTCCGCGAATTAGGCGTGCAGCATGTGCTCACTGCAACGGCAGTCGGTGCACTACGCGAACACACTCCGCCGGGCACTTTTGTATTTGTCGATCAATATATCGATCGCACTTATCGTCGCCGCCAAACTTTCTTTGGTGACGGAGTGGTGGCACACGTGCCAATGGCCGATCCGGTTTGTAGCGCGATGGTCGATGTGCTCGAAGAGTGTTCGCAAGACTTGCGACTCGCTCATCATCGTGGCGGTACTTACATTTGCATCGAGGGGCCGCAATTTTCTACGCGTGCTGAAAGTGAAATGTATCGCCAGTGGGGCGCCGACATTATCGGCATGACTAATATCACCGAGGCGAAGTTGATTCGCGAAGCTGGTATGAGTTTCGCGTCTATTGCGATGGTTACTGATTTTGATTGCTGGCATCCTGACCATGAAGATGTTGATGTGGCGCAGGTGATTGCTACCGCACACCGCAATGCGGATAATGTGGTCGAATTGCTGAAGATGGCCTTGCCTAAACTAGGAGTCTTGCCTGATTCTGAATGGCGCGGGGTTTTGGATAGCGCGATTATGACGGCGCCCGACGCGCGGGACGCGGATACTTTGCTGAAAGTAGCGGCGTTATTTAATAAATAAGCTGACCGACCTTCGCTACTTCGGCCTTACTCGAAATCACATTCAAGTAAGGCTTTGACTTTTTATCCCACAACGGATTGGTGTGATTCAAATGCGAGAAGATTACACGTAATTGAGTATCGTTAATAATCGGTGCCAACAATTCTAATGATTGCGTCACTCTCGGATGTGGAATCTGTGACATATCACGATTGCCTAATTCATGGTCATCATAAAAAGTAGCGTCGATGATTACAGCTTGGTGTTCGCGAGCTAAGTCGGGTAAATGACCCCAAGCATCCCAAGAATCGATATCAGGGATATACAAAGTACGGTAATCCTTGTTGGTAATCGAAAAGCCGTGCGTGTCGGAATACTCATCGCGGTGCGGCACCTTCAATGGCAAAATAGACACGCCGTCGATAGGATTAAACAATACTCCAGACTCGAACTCATGCAACTCGATATTGTTCAATGCAACGAGTTGACTCCAGGGGCCATTGCTGCGCAAGTAATCCGCCATCCGCGCGCTGCACCATACCGGAAGTCTGTCGCTGGACATCACTTCGCGCCCCAGATGCGTTAATCCGGTGTAATGACCAATATGCGCATGCGTCAAAACGATCGCCGCCGGCATCGACCCCGCATTCCTAATCTGCTCTGGCATATCCGGAGTCGCATCGATTAACAGCCACTCACTTTCACCATGTACTGCCAGTGCCGCCACCAAATTATTTTCAGTTAACTCAGCGCAACAACTTTTTTCACAACCCAGATGCGGACGTCCTCCGTCTTGTGCGACCCCAAGAATCTCGATGCAGTTTCGCTTTGGCGCGTCTGTTACGATTGAAGCACAATGACAATTTACATACCCGCTAAACAAGGTTACGGCGAGTACGAAGATCGCAAGTCGCGATTTTTGGCGTGGGTCTTTCATTGTCCTAGTGAAGAAATCTTCACTCAACGATTATACGAGTTGCAGGGCGAACATCCTAAAGGGCGCCATCATTGTTGGGCGTATAAGACAGGTGATGATTATCGGTTTAATGACGACGGCGAGCCGGGGGGCACTGCGGGGCGTCC
>JAQWRF010000340.1 GCA_029243845.1 Planctomycetota bacterium
GCTTTGCTAGTTACGGTGAAATATGCTGTGGCTGCAATCACCTTGGCTTTTGCTTTGGCTTTGCCGCTGAGTGTTATTGCAAGCAGCAGCTTTTGGTCTGGATGCGGAATAACTTGCCATGTCCTGCGGTGGGTGGTTCGCTCGTTCATTGCTTTAATGCGCTCCGTGCACGAACTACTATGGGCGGTATTGCTTTTATCCGCTATGGGGCTTTCTCCGATATCTGCAGTCATTGCCATAGCAATTCCATATGCCGGTACGCTTGCCAAGGTGTTCTCCGACATTATCGATGAGTCATCACTAAAAGCCGAAAATGCGTTAAACTCCATTGGTGCCTCACGCTGGCAAAAGTTCTTTTTCGGACGACTGCCTCAAGCCATCCCTGATATTCTGTCATACGCTTTTTATCGTTTCGAATGCGCGTTGCGTTCATCAGCTATTTTAGGATTCTTCGGTTTTCCCACCTTGGGTTATTACATTAAGCTAGAATTCGACAACTTAAATTACGCAAAGGTGTGGGCGTATTTATACGTATTATTGGCAATGGTAGTGGTGGTCGAATACTACAGCATGCAACTTCGACGGAGGTTCGTCGCATGAGCCGCGAGCAAGCCGTCGAACAACTGTGGCAGCGTCGTCAGCGCAGTAAACTAGTGCGCCTCACAATTGTGCTGGCTGCCATAGCCACAACATGGGCATGGGTGTTTTCTGACATCACCTTCGCAGATTTATTCACTGAGCAGCGACTTAAGAACTGGAATCGTTTCTGGACTAAAGATGCAGTACCCGACGCACCCAATGGTTTCGGTGCATGGTTAGGTGAACAGATGAGCGCTTATGGCTACAAAGCATTGTTCGCCACCTTAGCTATTTCGGTAGTAGCAATATTCATAGCGGGGGCGAGCGGCCTGTTACTTTCCTTCGGCGCGGCGCGTACTATTGGCGGATTACAGCCAAGTCGCTTCTCGCCGGTAACCAGAATCATCTGTATCGTGCTGCGCGCAATACCAGAATACGTTCTAGCATTTTTACTACTCGCAGTATTCGGTGCAACCGCATGGCCAGCGATATTGGCACTAGCCATTCACAACGCCGGCATTCTCGGACGTCTTGGCGGCGAAGTCGTAGAGAACTTGCCAAGCCGTCCGCTGCAATCGCTTGATGCGCTCGGCGCGTCGCGCTCGAAACTGGCAATTAACGCAGTTTTCCCGATGGGGATTGCGCGTTATTTGCTGTACTTCTTTTACCGTTTCGAAACCTGTGTACGCGAGGCCACAATTCTCGGAATGCTCGGAGTCGTTTCGTTGGGATACTATGTGGTCGAAGCGCGTGCGCATAATGACTATGATCAAATGTTGTTGCTGATTTGCTTGGGAGCAGTGTTGGTGTTTCTCGCCGATGTTATTTCGGATGTCGCGCGCAAGCTATTACAATAAGCGCATGCAAGTACTCTCAATCCGCTTTTGCGCAATTTCACCCGAGGCCGATAACTTAGTCGAATTCTTAGGCTTAGGTCTGGGAATGCCCTGTGTTGAAAAGAACCTGGTTGA
>JAQWRF010000163.1 GCA_029243845.1 Planctomycetota bacterium
AAGCCGTTATCGCAGTCTTCAAGGACCTCCAAACGTTCAAAGGATTCGTCACTATCACAGAATAATTGGCAGTAAGCCGTAACGGCGTTTTCGCCACGCGCGAGGCGGCCGCGAAGTTGGTGTAGCGAGGAGAGGCCGAGGCGCTGGGCATCGAATACCAAGAGATGCTGGACGTTGGGGATATCGATGCCGACTTCGACGATGGTAGTGCCAAAGAGTATTTGCGTTTTCCCATTACGGAAATCATCCACAGCTGCTTGTACTTGAGGCGAGTCGAGGCGTCCGTGCACTAACGATGATTTGAATTGTTTGAAAAGGCCACCCATTAAATACTCGTGCCACGACAACAAGCCATCTTCGCCGTCGATGCGCGGCACCACTATTAACATCTGCTGCCCCTTGTTCAACATCGGTAACAACTTTTCACACTGCTCTTCGATTTGCGTGTCGTTAAAAACTTTAGTCTCTATTTTCGCATTCGCTCCAGCGCGTTTTTCGAGCACGCACGGCCGGAGTGAACCGTAATATGACCACGCTAAAGTACGTGGAATGGGGGTTGCCGTCATCGTTAAAACATGAGGATGCACCCCTTTTGCTATCAATGACGCTTTTTGTTTTACTCCGAAACGTTGCTGTTCATCGAACACTACCAAGCGCAAATCGTTGAATTTAATTTTATCGCTCAATAGCGCGTGGGTACCAATCGCAATGTGGCCATCCGAATGATTCAATGCTGCTGTAGTGTTAGTACCATCTAGCCATTTACTAAAAGTGAGATAGTGCTGGTGCACCAATATTTCGGTAGGCGCCAATATCGCCACTTGCCCGCCAGCCGCCACCACTATCATTGCTAATACAAATGCCACTGCCGTTTTGCCGCTACCGACTTCGCCATGCAATAAGCGCTGCATACATTTGCCACTCGCCAAATCATCGCGCAACTCTCCGACCACTTGCAATTGTTCGGCGTTCAAGTTGAACGGCAACAAATCTAAAATGCGCTGCCAAGTCTCGGGAGCGCACACCAAAGACTCGCACTCCTGCTGATATTTATCGCGGTTAGTATTCAATGCATATAGTTCACCAAGTGCCAAGCGCCGCCGCCCGAGTTCGGCTTCATCTAAGGTTCGCGGAGCATGAATCATGCGCACAGCCTCGGCTAACATAGGCACTCGCGCCCCATCAATGAGCTCATCAGGCAGTCGCTCAACCAAGCCCTCGGCAAACTCAAGGCTCTTCGCCATCGACTGCGCTATAAACTTGGACGGCAATCCTTCGCCCTTACGATATATCGGACGTGGCAACTGTTGACCCTGCATGTCGTCAAGGCTGATAACCTCAGCAGAGGTCAGCTGCCATCCATTCTTTTCGGCCAAAATTCCCTCGAACGCAATTGCTTCGCCTTCGACAAATTGCTTAATGCGAAACGCCTGATTGAAGAAACCAACGCAGAGTTTTTTGTCCCCCATTTTTATGCGCACATTTAGCACATTACGTTTATAACCCATGCGAAAAATACTGACGGAATAGATTTCTCCACTGATTTTGATCCATTTCCCGGTTATTTCCGCGAGATCTTGGTTTTTGAAGATAATCGCTGGTGGCTGATAGCGCCGTGGTAACAGTCTTAAAAGCCCCTCAATATCGCTTATTCCAAATGCGATTTTGTATTTTCCCGCCTTGACAGCACCTATTCCGCCTAAAACCGTCAGCGGCTGGCTGAGATCTGCTGTGGACTGCTGTTGAGACGTCATCCAAATAATTTAATAAAAAGGTGTAACGCATGCCACCCTTGCGCGTAATTATTAGTAAGTCGCTTGTCGTTCGGGGGGATGACAACGACCACAGCTCTAATGTATTCCTGAGTTATGGGGTAAAGAGGTGCAATTTCGGTTGCACCTCTTTGTTTTTTTAGACTTAATACTCGTTTTAGCGCAGATACACTACCGCTATGAATTTTGAGTCCACTTACGGTCCATGGGCCATTGTCACAGGGGCCTCTGCAGGCCTCGGAGAGCATTACACCCGCCAATTAGCTGAGCGTGGGCTGAATGTACTCATTGTGGCGCGCCGCTTAGACCGACTTTCAGAACTAGCTAGTGAGTTAATGAGCAATCATCAGGTTGAAATCGAATGCTTGGCGCTTGATTTAACAGCGACGGATGCGATTGAGTCGTTACTTGGGGCTTGCCAGAATAAAGATATCGGGTTGTTGGTCAACAATGCTGGCTTTGGCATAAAGAAAGCCTTTGCTGAAAATGAATATTCAGCGCTGCGTGACATGGTGCGATTAAATTGCGAAATACCGGTATTGCTCTCTCACGCATTACTCGACAAATTAAAAAATCGCGACACGGCTGGCATCATCAATCTTGCGAGTGTGGCTGGATTCCAACCGACTCCATTCATGAGCGTTTATGGTGCGACTAAAGCTTTCGATTTACTATTCAGCGAAGCACTCAGCAGTGAACTTGAAGGCAGCGGTATCGATGTACTGGCCGTTTGCCCCGGCAGTACCGATACTGAATTCCATGCGGTGGCAGGTTCCGAATCGACTTTCCCAAAACTAGATGACCCACGGTCGGTTGTTTTGAAAAGTTTAAATTGCTTGGGCAAACGCGCTGTTTACATACATGGCTTCAGACACCGCTTACTAATCTTTTTCAGTCGCTTGACGCCGCGTTTTTTGGTGACGCGTGTCGCGCATTCGATGCTGAAGAAGTAGAGTCATCGCGTATGTGTTCTGCGCCCCGCTCGCGCGCCAAGTTGATTTGCTTGATACGCTCGGCGAAACTCGCTTTTTGTTCTGGAGTGGTTTGCGAAAAACAATGTGGGCAACTCACCCCATCTTGAAACTCAGAGCTTGCTCTATCTTGCTTGTTGATTGGGTTGCGGCACGCCCAACATAAAGTGAAGGTGCCTTCTTTAAGACCATGCGTTGCAGAAACTCTTTGGTCGAAAAC
>JAQWRF010000345.1 GCA_029243845.1 Planctomycetota bacterium
TGTGCATATAGATGTGTATAAAATAAACACTTATGCCGCATGAGATAGCCAATTTCCTCGCTTCTGTGAACGAAGCCGCCTTACAGTGTGCCAGTCTGTGCCGAAAGGTTCAAAGTGAGATGCTGGCGTCAATGGACAAAAGTGACAGTTCTCCGGTAACCATCGCTGATTATGGCTGTCAGGCGCTTATTCACCGCGCTATTTTACTTAATTATCCTGATCATGCGCTCATTTCAGAAGAAGGGAGCGATCACCTCCGTAAAAACGCTGCCGAGGGTGAAATATCAGCCATTGTGCGCTTAGTAAGCGGTGCTCTTGGCAGCGAAGTAACAATCGACGACATCTGCGGATGGATTGACCACCGCGGCCCAAATAATTCTGAATACACTTGGTCTATTGACCCTATTGATGGCACCAAGGGCTTCTTACGTCGCGCACAATATGCCGTGGCAATCGGACTATTACAAGGCTCTACGCCTGTAGGCGGCACGCTTGTCTGCCCTAGCCTGCCATATGACCTGAACGACGACAACTCGCCAGTAGGCGTGCTAATTAGTGCTAGTGGCCCGGGCACTGCCAGAAAATTCGCCATTGATGCCGAATTGTCAGCGTCCATTTCCAGCAATGCTAGCGGAGACCCGGCCTCCATGCGTGTCTTAGGCAGCGTAGAGTCAGCGCATGGCGACCCAGCGCTGGTCACCGGCATGATGGAGGCTTCCAAGATTACCGGGGGCTTTGTGCGTTACGACTCGCAGGCTAAATATGCTGTAATCGCAATGGGCGGCGCTGAAATGTACGTGCGCCCTCGCTCAAAGCCTGACTATCGTGAAAACATCTGGGATCACGTCGCTGGCGTGGCCATTTGTGAAGCAGCTGGCGCTGTAGTCAGCGATGTTGACGGCAAAGCCCTCGATTTTGGGCATGGCGACAAGCTTTTAGAGAACCGCGGGGTTCTTGCCACCGCCAATCCGCTAGCCCACAAACTAGCGATTGATGGCATAAAGGCTACCGAAAACGCCTAATTCTTGGGATAATGGTTGTCCATGGATAACAATCTTACCTCAAGTGATGAAGCGCTCGTCTACCACAGCCAAGGACGCCCCGGAAAAATCGAAGTCGTCCCGACCAAGCCATGTCTAACTCAGATTGACTTGTCGCTGGCCTACTCGCCTGGAGTAGCCGAGCCTTGCCTCGAGATTGCTGAAGACCGCTCTAAGGTTTTTGAATATACCGCCAAGGGTAATCTGGTCGCGGTGATTACCGACGGCTCTGCAGTTTTGGGCCTCGGCGATATTGGCCCTGACGCAGCAAAACCGGTCATGGAAGGCAAAGCTGTTTTATTCAAGAGATTTGCTGATATTGACGTGTTCGATATCGAACTCGGCACCAAAAACGTCGATGAGATTGTCGCCGCAGTCAAGGCTATTGCTCCGACAGTCAGCGGCATTAACCTCGAAGATATTTCAGCACCCCGTTGTTTCGAAATCGAAAAGCGTTTGCAAGAAGAATGTGACATCCCTGTTTTCCATGATGATCAACATGGCACTGCGCTGATTACTGGCGCCGCTTTACTCAACGCGCTCAAGGTCGCCGGCAAAGATATTGCTAACTGCCAGGTAGTGGTTAATGGCGCGGGCGCTGCAGCAGTGGCCTGTTCAAACTTTGTTATTAGTCTAGGCATCAAGCGCGAAAAACTAATCATGTGTGATTCCAAGGGCGTGCTTTATAAAGGGCGTACCAACGGCATGAATGAATTCAAAGAACAGTTTGCCGTCGAAACCGAAGCGCGTACGCTTGCTGAAGCGATGGTCGACGCTGATGTATTCATTGGCGTATCAGTAGCAGACACTGTTACTCCAGACATGTTGCTTGACATGGCGCCGAATCCCATTGTATTCGCAATGTCGAATCCTGATCCTGAAATTACTTACCCGCTAGCAAAGAAAACACGTTCCGATGTAATCATGGCTACCGGCCGCTCGGATTACCCTAATCAGGTCAATAACGTTTTGGGCTTTCCGTTTGTCTTTAGAGGTGCGCTCGATGTGCATGCCACATGCATCAATACCAAAATGATGCACGCTGCGGCTCACGCACTTGCCGATTTGGCTAAAGAGCCGGTACCGTCCTCGGTGGCGGCGGCTTATGGCGAGCAAAAGATTGAGTTCGGCCCCGAGTATTTAATTCCGAAACCACTCGATCATCGTGTGCTACGCCGCGTTTCATCAGCAGTAGCAGAAGCGGCTATGAGTTCCGGTGTCGCGCGCAAGCAAATTGATCTTGAAGAATACGAGCGCGTGCTCGGCGAAAAGCTAGGCCCGCAGCGCGAGTTGATGCGCGACATTGTGGCTAAGGCACAACGCTCAAACAAACGTATTGTTTATCCCGAAGGCGCGGCGACGCGCGTGTTAATTGCTGCGCAAGCTGTCGTGCAAGAAAACATTGCGACGCCAGTGTTGTTGGGTAACGAAAGTTTTATTCGACAACGCGCCGATGAAATGAAAATAAACTTGACGGGTGTTGAGATAATCGATCCGGCCACCTCTCCGCGACTAAACGCTTACGCCGATGAAATGTTAAAAATTCGTCGCGTGCGCCGCGGCAATGAAAAGCGTGCGCGCCAGCAAGTGCTCGACCCGTTGTGGTTCGGCCCAATGATGCTGCGTATGGGCGATGCCGATGGCTTGGTATCTGGTGTAACAAAACGCGTACGTAAAACGATGCCACCGATGCTAAAAACGGTGCCCTTACGTCAAGGCGTGCGCCTTGCTTGTGGCATGTCGATTATCTTTACCAAAACCGGGCCGTTGTTCTTGGCTGACACATCAGTCAACGTCGACCCTAACGCGGAAGAACTCGCCGAGATAGCGATGCTGGCTGCTGAAGAAGTGCAAGCCTTCGGCATCGAGCCCATCGTGGCAATGGTTAGCTTCTCAACAGCTGGCGGTACTGCCCATCCGCGCACCGATAAGATTCGTCACGCAGTGCAAATGGTGCGTGAAGAAGCGCCAGATTTGATCATCGACGGCGAAATGCGCGTCGATGCGGCATTATCGCCAGTAATTCAATCGCGTTACGATAATTTAAACTTGGGCGGAAAAGTAGCAAACGTGTTAGTCTTCCCTAGTCTTGAGGCGTCAAACATCGCTTTCAATTTAATTGACACTCTTACCGATTACTCCACAGTCGGCCCAATGATGCTCGGCCTTGAAAAGCCAGCTCACCTACTTCAGCCGCACTCTTATGGTGTTTCCGATGTAGTACACATGACAGCTCTTGCTTGTTACTCTAGCGAGACTGCCGACGTTCCAATTTTGGCATAACAGCCAACCCTAAAAAATGACAGAGTCCATAACACTATGGCTCCC
>JAQWRF010000170.1 GCA_029243845.1 Planctomycetota bacterium
TTTGAAAAAAATCGGTGCGAGATTCAGCTCCATTTGAGCTCCGCTAGTGACCCCGCAAGTAACCAATCTACCTCCTTTTCCTAGAGCCCATACGCCCAATGGCAAGGTGTCTGCGCCGACGTGATCGACAATGATGTCCAAGCCCTGCTTGGAAGTGAATTGCTTGGCAGCGGCCTGCCAATCGTCGGTGCTGTAATTGACGGCTAAGTCGGCTCCGTTCGCCATGCCCTTGGCACATTTACTATCGCTACCCGCAGTGACCATGACATCTGCGCCATGTAATTTGGCGATCTGGGTGGCTGCGACCGACACGCCCGAACCCGCTGCGTGAATCAACACTTTGTCACCAGGTTGCACCTTGCAGCGCTCAACCAACATATGCCACGCCGTTAAATAAGTCAGCGGGAACGCAGCCGCCTCGCGCAAAGAGAAATCATCTGGCACGTGAATAATGTTCTCAGCATTAACCACCGCTAACTCGGCATTACCACCATCACAAGTTTCACCGTAAATCCCATAATCGCGCGCTAAATTATGGTTTCCGCTAGCGACCTGAAGAGATGGCTGAGAGTTATAGCCAGGAGCGACGGTAACGCGATCACCCACTTTGCAATGAACCACACCATCGCCGATGCTTTCAATCACTCCACTAAAATCGCAGCCAGGAGTAATCGGCAGCGGAAATTTATGTCCTGGCACGCCACGTCGCACCCAAGTATCCAGATGATTCAAAGCCGCGTATTCGACACGAATACGTACCTGCCCTGCTACTGCCACCGGGGCGGTGATATTTTCAATTCGCAGTACTTCAAAATCGCCATGCTCATGCACGCGAACAGCTTTCATGGTTTCAGTCATTGCCCTATATTGTAACGGCTTCTAGTCGATATCTCGAAAGTGACCTGCATTGTATGCTGAAATCATGTACATCAGCGACTCGGCAGCACGCGGCGCCGAGAATGAAATACTGCTAATACGTATATTACGCCAGCGATTTAAGCGATCTAACTCAACCATAATTTGCCAGGGCTCGGTGTAGTCGCCAACCGAAGGGTCGCCATCAGACAACACTATCACCTCTTCGATGCCCTGTAAATCGAAGGCGCGCGCAATGCCGCCATACAAATCGGTTCCGCCAGAAAAGTCGTTATGAGTAACAAAAACCGAGGCATATTCTTTAGAGTCTGATGTCACCGCGGTTAATTGCTCGTACATTTCGCGAATGACCGATTCAAAGAAAACCACATTAAACTTCGCTGACGATGGCAATATCGGCAACATCTTGTCGAACTCTTCGATCACCTTCATGGCCCGCGTCATCCGCCGCAGCTCATACATACGCTCAGTCATTGACGATGAAGAATCTAGCACGAAGCAAATGTTGTCACTAAAAATGGGGATGCCCATATAGGCGACCGTTTTCAATTCTAAGTCACTGGTTTCAGGCGCGCGCATTGGCGTTTCGAAGGCTTTATGCTGCAAGTAAGCCACATGCCAAGAGCGGTAATCGTTACCTATCTTATAACCTGTAATATGCTGCAACATCGCAGCAGCCTCGGCTGTTACCCGACTGCGCCCCTGCCTCAGCAAGTCAATAAGCACCGGGATATGGTCGTCACTTAAATCGCGACGCAGCACTTGAAGAAACTCAAGCGCGACTTCTCCAGACTCGCTGTTCATCCTGCGCATCACTTCGACTTGTGCCGCCGATAAATCAATCTCGGCTAATGCGCGTATCGCCGCTACCCGTTGCCACGGATGAAGTTTGGGCTGAGACAAAAAGGAACGTGCAACATCGCGTCCCCCTTCGAAGTACTTGCTAAGGCCGTAAACGGCTTCGGCGCGCACTGCGGGCAAGCGATGCGTTAAATATTTCTTCATCGGCGCACGCGCTTCTTCTGAGCAACGCGCAAGGCAGCGCACATATGAGATCAAGGCATCATCGGAATGAATATTGCGCTTCATCGCCGTTAGCGACAGATAATCGACCTTAACATCAAGGTAAGCCAGCGCCCTTAAAGCCTCAAGGCGCTCGTTCATTTCGGCTTTGCGATCCGTGAGCAACAGCAATAATTCGCTCTCCTTGGGCATCGGAAAACTGCGACGTGGAACGGCATGACGCGGCAGCAAATTCGCCCAAGTATTACTTGGCGTAGATTGCAGCGCGCACAGGCTGCTCAGCAACAGAGAAACTAACATGGATGAACACGAGCCGAGGGCTCACATAACATATAATAACCGCAATGAAACTTCGACAGTGGTTATTCAGCAGTCTAATAGGAGCTTCCCTCGCGGGATGGCTATGCTTGATCGAATTCTTTACGGTTAGCTACA
>JAQWRF010000001.1 GCA_029243845.1 Planctomycetota bacterium
GCACCGGCTAAGTCCTAAAGTGAGTCCTAATAAATCATGGGAAGGCGCAATCGCGTCAATCATTGGTGCTAGCATCGGCGGCTACTTAGTCGCAAGCAACGCCTTTGTTGAAATGCCAGCAACCGAGTTGTGGTTAGGCGCAGTCATCATCACCAACGTCGGCGCACAATTTGGTGACCTTACGGAAAGCCTGTTGAAACGTGGCTGTAGCAGTAAAGACTCGGGAAGCGCACTGCCTGCCTTCGGCGGTACCTTCGACATGGTCGATTCGTTTTTAATAGCCGCGCCAAGCCTGTACTTTTTCTTATTGCTGATGAATGAAGTGAGCTAATGGAGCACCGCATCCCTTTAATGTCGCTCGAGGAAGAGCAATCACTATTCGGTCCGCACGATCGCTACGTCAAACAAGTAGCTCGCCGCCACCAGGTACGGATGTCCTCGCGAGGCGGCACTTTGCGCCTTAAAGGCCCGCAAGAAGAAATCGACATTATGCATGCCCGTGTCGACAAAATTCTCGAGTTGCTACGCAGTGGCCGTGAACTTGAAGCCAACGAAATAGAGGCGATGCTTTTTGATGAAGATATAAATGCTAAAGCTGCTGTATCCAAAAAAGGTGGTGAGGGTCATCGAAAAAATGATCAGCGCGGCAGTGTTCGCGCGAGTGGCAAATGGCCGACAGCTCGGACCGAAGCGCAACAACGCTATTTAGACTTATTGCGCACTAAAGATTTGGTGTTCTCCTCGGGGCCAGCGGGTACGGGTAAAACTTACCTCGCTGTTGCTGCAGCAGTGCGCTCCTTACGCGAGGGTAGCTCTAAGCGGCTGGTGCTAACCCGCCCTGCTGTTGAAGCTGGCGAGCATTTGGGTTTTTTGCCTGGCGACTTAGAAGATAAAATTGATCCGTATTTGCGTCCGTTATTCGATGCGTTGAATGACTTAATGAGTCCAGCGGCTACGCGTAGAATGCGCGAGTTAGATATTATTGAAGTGGCGCCATTAGCCTTTATGCGTGGCCGAACCTTTAATGACTCATTCGTGATTCTTGATGAAGCGCAAAACGCAACTAGTGTGCAGATGAAAATGTTTTTGACGCGTTTAGGCGAACGCACCAAAGCCGTAGTTACTGGCGACATTTCGCAAACCGACTTGCCAGGCTCAAAGTCCGGGCTGAAAGATGCCATCCGGCGTCTTGGTAGTATCGAAGGTGTTGGCGCCGTCGAGTTCGCTGCTCAAGATGTTCAACGTTCGAGTTTGGTGGCAAGAATTGTGCGAGCTTATGAGAGCTGATTCTCAGGTTGCGGTTATTGTTAGCCAACAAATAGAACTAAGCGAAATCGCCGAATTGGCTAGCTGCAACGATCAGCAGTTCAGTGACATTATTAACCTGTGTTTCTCTGAGTACGCGCCGCAACAAACTTCTGTAGAGTTGTGCTTGATGAATGAAAAAGAACATTGCGCTGCTCATCAGAGATTTTTGAACGACCCTAGCGCGACTGATGTAATGGCGTTCCCGTACGACGACGACGACTGTTGCGGAGAATTATTGGTTAATGTTGAAATGGCATTGCGCCGCGCTCCAGAGTTTCCTCACGGCCCTGTTCACGAGTTGTTGCTGTATGTGGTGCACGGAACACTGCATTTACTCGGTTTTGACGACCATCAGCCGCGAGACATCGAAAATATGCGTGCAGCGGAACAAAACATTTTACAGCAAGCCATTAAGACTAATATTTTTTAGTTAGTTTTACCTTGAATAGTCGCTTCTCAAAGCGCACTCTATGTATGACAGAGACGTGGAGCACCCGCAGTGGTGCGGCGTTCTTTATTAAATGGTAAAAAAAGTAATCGTCGAGAAAGAAGAAAACCCAACCTTGAGCAGGTTGTGGAGTGAGTACCGCGATGATGAAAGAATTGAAGCGCGTAATGCTTTAATTGAATATTACCGACCGTTCGCGAATATGGTCGCGCGCCGCTTAAAATCAAAGTTGCCGCGTAGTGTCGAATACGGCGATCTCGAATCTGCTGGGGATGTCGGCTTAATTCAGGCCGTCCAGAAATTCGACCCATCCCGTGGGGTGCCGTTCGAGGCTTTTTGTAACTACCGAGTGCGTGGGGCGATTATTGACGAGTTGCGTCGACACGACTGGGTGCCACGCCCGATGCGTACGCGTCTCAACCGCCTTAGGCAAGTGGTTCAAGAGTTACGCTCTGAATTAGAGCGTGAGCCTAGCGAGCCAGAAATAGCCGCAGCGCTTGGCGTTGACCTCGAAGAGTATCACCAGAAGTATGGGGGGGGGCGCGATGCGCCAGTTCTGGCGGGTAGTAAAGCCCCAACGGATGAGAGCGAGTCCAATGGTACGCTTGATTTTTACGAAGACCCGCGCGAGGCATCTCCGGAATCGAGCATTCACGCTAGCGAGATGCTCGAAATGATTTCGCAGTCTCTAAACCCTGAAGATCGCGAGATTTTATATCTGCGCTTCTTCATGAACTACTCGCTTAAAGAAATCGGCGAGCTGTATAGCCTGTCGCAATCGCGTGTCTCAAAAATTCTCGGTCGTATCACCGAGCGCTTGCGCGTTAGATTCGAAGAACGGATTTAGCTAGATTGTAGAAGCCTAGCGTTTCGTTAAGTATTTGCTTTAGATTCTCTAGCGGGATCATATTTTGGCCATCTGATGGTGATTCAAGTGGGCGCGGATGCGTTTCTACAAAAAACCCGTTGTAGCCTGCTGCTGCTGCTGCGCGTAACAAAATCGGCGCGCGTTGCCAATCGCCGCCCGTACGGTCTCCTTCTGAGGCAGGCTGCTGTACGGAATGCGTGGCGTCAAAGATTAACGGGTAATCTTTGTAGCGGAAGTCTGGCATGCTCGCAAAATCGACGACAAGGCCGCCATAGCCGAAGAAAGTTCCTCGCTCGGTGAGCATGATATTGTCGTTATTACCGGCTTCGACCTTTGCCGCTGCGTGACGCATTGCTGACGGCGCCAAGAACTGACCTTTTTTGATATTTACAAATCTACCGGTCTCGGCAGCAGTTGTTAGCAGGTCGGTTTGACGACATAAGAATGCAGGAATCTGCAAGACGTCGGCAACCTTAGCCACCTTCTGACAATGTTCCGGCAGATGAATGTCGGTGACAATAGGTACCTTCAGTTTCTCGCGAATCTCTGCAAGAATATCTAATCCTTGTTCTAGGCCCACGCCCCGGTCAGCGTCGCTCGAAGTGCGATTGGCTTTGTCGAATGAAGCTTTGAATACCCAGTTGAACCCGAGGTCGCCAATTTCATCGGCGATTTGGTGAGCAATGTCGATAGTCTGCGGACCTTCGATGGCGCAAGGGCCAGCTAAGAGTATGGGGCGCTCGTCGAGCTTAAGTAAGGTGGGTGAGAGACTCATGTCGTGATTAAAACAGGTATTTGAGATGCGTCGAAATCTAATTCTACAGGAGAGTAGCCAGCAAAGTCACCATCAATCTGTACTGGAGCAGGCTCGTTGCCCTTGATGATAACATGCTTGGCAGTTAGATGAGTTACGTGCGGATGCTTTCGCAACTGTCCACTAGCCGCCGCCAAGGCGAATAATCCACCACTAAGTAAGTTGATGTCTTTAAATAGAAACAACTCCCATAGCTGATCGTCAAGCGCGCTATTACCCAATCGCAAGATTGGACTGCCATAAATATTTACGCCTGACACAATGCCATAGGCGAACTCGCCGATTTCTTTGCCATCAGCGATGACCATTTGCTGGCTGGGCTTCCAATTCTTTAATGCCAAACCCAGTGGCTTGATGTATTGCGCCATGTGAATGGGGCCGCTGCGGTGTTCATCCATGAGGCGTATGATCTCGCCGTCGAACCCAAAGCCGATGCACAAAAAAGCTCGCTGCGTAACTGTCTCTTCGTCGCGCTGCAAATTGACCGTAGGCGCATCAATCATTTGCGTAACACCGCGCTCGAGCAAAGTCACTGTATCCGCTGGGCGCTTCGAAATTTTCAAGACATGCGCCAGAACATTTGCGGTGCCCAACGGTGAAATAGCAATCGGCGGCGGCGCAGATTTGAATCCATCAACAGCTGCGTTAACAGTGCCATCTCCTCCGACAATCACTATGCGCTCGGCAGTCTTTGCA
>JAQWRF010000183.1 GCA_029243845.1 Planctomycetota bacterium
CCACCTGCAAAATCTGAAACGCAAAATGCCACTGGCCGCGCCTTGGGCGAAATAAAGCGACAGCCGCTGCTTACCTTATTCTTACTTGCTGTTCCCGTTAGCTGCATTCACCAATTTTACTTTGTGCATACTGCAGGCTTCTTAGGCGGTCTGCAAGAACAAGCAAGCGGTTTCATCGACATTGTGAATAAAATTGTGGGCGTGGGCGGTGGTGGATTAATGACTATAGGCCAAATGTCCGAAATAGGTGTGCTTGCGATGATGCCTTTGTTAGCGGCTAAGCTGTCGCGTAAACATTTACTGGCGCTCGGCCTTATTGCTTACGCTGTTCGCATGGCGTTGTTCGCTAACCACGAAGCGGTAGGTATCGGCGGTGTCATGGTTGGCGTCGCGATGCACGGTTTTGCCTTTGGCTGCTTCATTTTTGTCGCCTTTATGGTGGTTGACGAAAATACTTCGAGTGACGTTCGCGCTTCGGCGCAGTCCTTGTTCAATTTGGTGATTATTGGCATCGGCACTATCGTCGGTTCTAAAATTGCTACATCGGCAGCAAGCTGGTCGACACACGAAGAAGTGCTGTCCTTTAATCAACTGTTCAGCTATCCCATGTGGGCGTCCATCGCTTGCTTAGTGGCCTTGCTGATTTTTTACCCTAATAGCAAAAAACTTTCATAATGAAATCTTTAGCAATCGGATTCGTCGGAGCTGGTTTTAACACCAACTTTCACATTCAATCACTCGTCGAAGTACGCAACTGCCACGTGGCAGGAGTAACTTCGCGCACCATAGACTCTGCAGAAAAGTCGGCGGTTTACGCTAACGAATTAAAGCTCGGTCCCGCAGTGGCCTTCGAAGATCTCGAAGCAATGGCTGCTGATCCAAGTATCGAGGCGATCTGGATTAACTCACCTAACGATTCACGCATCGCTGTGATGGAAGCCATCGCAGCAGGCAATGCAAAACGTGCCACGCCGTTGCTAGGTGTGGCTTGTGAAAAGCCTTTAGCACGTAATTTACAAGAAGCGCGGCGCGTCGTTGAAATAATGGAAGACGCCGGAATCCCAACAGGGTATCTAGAAAACCAGGTCTTCACTCCATCCGTGGTTCGCGGTAAAGACGTCATCTGGCGTCGTGGCGCAGCTGCAACAGGGCGTCCGTATTTGGCGCGTGCTGCTGAAGAACACTGTGGCCCGCATAGCCCATGGTTCTGGGACGGCGAACAGCAGGGCGGTGGTGTAATGAACGACATGATGTGTCATAGCGTCGAGACCGGGCGTTTCTTGCTGACTGCTCCGGGTGCCGATCGTAAATCTATTACACCTATCTCGGTGAATGCGCAAATAGCTTCATTGAAATGGACACGTCCAGAATATGTGCAACAACTTAAAGACACTCATGGTGAGCATATTGATTACGCGAAGAAACCATCAGAAGATTTTGCGCGTTGCACAGTAACTTACAGAGATGAAGATGGCAACACTTTGATTGCTGAATCAACAACTTCTTGGTCTTTCGTAGGCGCTGGCTTACGTCTGAGTTTTGAATTGCTTGGCCCAGAATATTCAATGCGCTCAAATAGTCTCGACACTGGGCTCGAAGCGTTCTTCTCGCGCAATGTGACAGGATCTGAAGGCGAAGACTTAATCGAAAAGCAAAATGCCGAACAAGGTGTTATGCCTATCGTTGCGCAAGAGGCATCGGCCTATGGCTATGCTGCTGAAAACCGCCACATGGTCGATTGCTTTCTCGAAGGTCGCACTCCAGATTTGACTTTTTACGACGGCGAACAGGTGGTGCGCATTTTGATGGCAGCTTATCGCTCGGCACAACTCGAGCGCTCTGTTGATCCCAATGACGACGACTTAATCGATTTTGTCCCATTGGTTGCGCAGGGTAAATGGCGGGCTTAATCGCTTTCGATATCTTCACGTACATTCAACTCGAGCGACTTCGGTTCCTCGAGCTGTTTAGCACTAGATGCCGCACTTAACTGCTCAACGCGGCGTCCTTGCGGCAAAACTTTTTTGTTGTAGCTACCGATAGCTTTGTTGTAAGAGTCTACGCTTGATTTTAAGCCCTTGCCAACTTTGGTCATATGCTCGGTAAATACTTTCATGCGCTCGTGATATTCTTTGGCGGTGTCGGCGATTTCAACGGCGTTCTTCGCAATTTTTTCTTGTTGCCAATACAGGTCAACGGTACGCAGTAAGGCCATCATAGTTACTGGAGTAGCAATGAGCACTCGCGCCTGCATGGCTTTTTCTTGTAGATGCTGATCGTGTTCGAAAGTGGCAGAAAGCAGATGGTCGCCCGGCAAGAACATGACGGTAAAGTCTATTTCACCAACTACGTTTTTGGCGTAATCTTTCTGTGCTAAGACCTTGACGTGTTTCATGACGTCGGCCGTGTGTTGCTTCAATAACTGCGCACGCACTGCAGTGTCTTCTTCTTTTTGCGCGTCCAGGTAAGCTGCCATTGGTACTTTAGAATCAACCGGAATGACATCGCCGCCAGGTAGTAGAATCTGAAAATCGGGACGCAACCCATCACTCACATTACGCTGTACTGTGAAGTGTATATCTTTGGTCATGCCGGCCAATTCTAGAATGCGTTCGAGCACGGTTTCTCCCCATTGACCACGCGCCTGCGAGCTACCGCGTAATGCTGTCGACAATGACTCCGACTTCATTTGTAAGCTAGTCGTGGCCAACTGCAATTTGTTTAACTGTTCACTCAACTGCCCTCGCGATTGTTGACGCGTTTCTTCGAGGGTTCGCGTTTCTTTAGCCAATTTGTCGAGTTGCTCTTTTAAAGGCTGCAGCTGCAACTCAGTTTTGTCGCTGAACTGTTTTGAATTCGCGTTTAGCACATCGGCGGCCATTGCCTTAAAGCTATTGTTGATTTCTAGCTTAAGTTTGTCGGCAGTGGCGGTTTCGGTGGCGCTAACGGCATTCGCCGCAGCTGCGGCAACGTCGACTGCCTTGCCGCGCATCACCAACCACATGCCAAGAGCACCGACAACCACGCCAATCATTGGAAAAAGAGCATCCATACTGTCATAATATCAACACTATGAAACAGTTTCTAGTAGCTTTAAGCCTCGCAATAGGTGCATGCAGCCCTGCGCTAGGGCCATCACGCGTACAGTTAAACGCTGGGCCCATGCTCGGCGACATTACGCCCACTAGCGTCCGTCTTTGGGCGGCTGCGGACATCCCGATGCGTTTTAATATCGAATTGAAAACGGTCGACGGCGAGTGGCAGGCTGCGGCGAACAATCCTCTTTTGGTTTTGGCCAGTAGTGATAATCCACGCGGTAGTTGCGAAATTATGGGTTTAAGTGCCGACACGGAATATCAATATCGCCTTATTGCTAGCGATGGGGTTGTAGTAGAAAAATCGACGCAGAAATTCCGCACTAGTGGTGCGGATAAATTTCGCGTCGCCTTCGGATCGTGCGCCGGTGATTGGGGGCCAGATCCCTCACAGTCAATATTTAAAACGATTGCTGCACAACACCCACAATGGTTTTTGTGGATGGGCGATAATATCTACTACAGTCGTGCACGCCAAGAATGGAACGACATTGAAATGATGCGCGAACGATGGAAGATTCAGCGTTCATTGCCGCACCTTCAAGAACTCTTGAGTTCAACGGCCCATGCCTCAACATGGGATGATCACGATTACGGCCCGAATAATTCCGATAAAACGTATTTCTTGCGCGACGAGTCTTTCGAGTTATATAAAAGCTATTGGCCAAACCCATACTTTGGCAGCGACGACGACGGCGTTTATTTTGCTTTACATCTTGGTGGTGTGGACGTGTTCATGCTCGACACTCGTTTTAATCGGCAGCCAAATAAGCTTGATGCTAAGGATAAAGAATTGCTCGGTGAGCGTCAGTGGCGATGGCTGGAAGGTGAATTGCGAGGCAGCAGCGCACCGTTTAAGCTTATTGTCTCGGGTATGCAGTTGCTCGCCGAATATCATACTTACGAATCTTGGGCGATGTTTGACAGTGAAAAGCAGCGCTTGTTAAATTACGTAAACGACAACAAAATTAATGGCGTAGTATTGCTAAGTGGTGACCGTCACATCGGTGAAATTTTACGCGATGACCTGGTGCTTGATTATCCGTTAATCGAGTTCACCTCATCACCGCTGGCGGCCGGAGTGGGCGGTAGCACCAGCGACGCAATCGCCACGCGGCGCATCGCAAATAGCGAGATTACAGCCGAGCATTTTGGCATCCTCGATTTCGACTTTAGTGGCACAGATCCAACCTTAATCTATTCTGCAATGGGGCAGCATGGCGAGCAATTAGGGCTCAGCTATACCTTGCGTGCCTCGCAGTTAATGTCGCCACAATAGTAATTGCTTAATGCGCAG
>JAQWRF010000382.1 GCA_029243845.1 Planctomycetota bacterium
TGCGTAAGGCCAGCGACTCTCTGAGAAAAAAGCGAACGAAGCCTCAGCGACCTCACCTCCGAGTAAATCTGCCTCAAGCCCGTTAACGCGGATCCCCTCTGCGTTAATGACCAGGACTCCTTTTTCGTTAACGACTCCCTCGCCATCTACTTCGGTACTGGATTCTTTTGCCGTTCGAATGTTGCGCACCTTCAGTTGCCCCAACTCGGCCTTGCCACCCGTAATGGACATCGTTGCTGAGAAATCCTTCGCTGAATCCCATGAGGCTTCGGTGATGTCGAGCACCACCTGCCCGTTCTTCAGTGGAATGCCTTCGCTAACCTGTAAATCAGATATTTCAAGGCCTCCCGTGAAATCGGCATGCATGAGGCCGTTGTCATGCAGCTCAACGCTGGCGTGAAGGCTTTCAGCTTTGAGCCTCCCCTCGACATCGAGCTCTTGTAAAGTAGTCGCAAGCTTAGAACCTGCAAGTGCTTGGAGCTTAGGAGTTAATGCGATGCCACGCTGTGACTCAAGGCCAGCTTCGATATAAATGCGATCTTCAAGTCTTTTGCCATCGAGATTGTAAACCCTTAGCGTAGAATCTTTTGACGACAGTTTGAGCCAATCAGATTGTATTTGATGATGCTTTAAATTTACCAAACCATTAACGGTATAGGAATTTTCATCATTCCAATCTATATCTTCGCCCCAGGTTTGCGGCTTAGCGAATTGTTGGCTACCAAGGATTAAGTCCTTGAGCGACAATTGTTCCAGCTTCATGGTGGCATAGTTGAGTGTGGAGTCGTGAGATAGATTCCCGTATCCACGAATTGCTCCGTCATTAACCTTCGTTTCGATTCCACCAAAGTGAAAGTTGAATTTTTCACCCGCAGCGTACAACTGCGTATTATTCGTAGTCATGTTGTCCAGTGAAATGCCAAGCTGTGGCCAATTAACAGTTACGCCAGCGGCATGCAGTTGAGCGTTAAGCTGTGGGCCTGAATTCATGTCCGGCCACAACAACTCTAGACGGTATTTGAAGTCGCCGTCGATAGGGAAGCTTGCAAGGTCGGCAGGAATCGATAAATTACTCGACATGATCTCAGCCTCAGCAGAGTTTGGACGCAATCCGCTGCCGTCAGCACCGACACTTAAGTGCACATTTTCACCGTCGATGTAGTTATGTGTTTTCCCGCTAATGTCTAGCTTTGATTTTGCTGCAGTCGCATTCACTTTAAAACGAGTGGTGTTTTCAGTGATGGTGATATGCGCTTTTTCAACCTGCACGTTCATCGGCAAGAATTTCGGCTGAGCAACACAATCGAAAATATCTAGAGTAACAGCGTAATCTAGGCTGTCCTTACCATCGGTGAACAATCGCACCTGTGCGTTAGCAATGCCACCATGGGGATTGCCGAGGTCGCTGATCAGTTCGGTTATTTCGGGGTTGCCACTTAGACTGTCGAAAGCTTCCTGCTCTAGCGTGATATTGTTTATTGCGATTGATAAATCTACAGCGGTTACTCGCGGTCGGAAGTCGACTTCACCGTTTATCTTTACCGAACCATTAGCATGCTCACCCAAAGTGTGAAAAATAAGCGCCCCTTCGGTGAGCGCTATGTATCCGCCATTCAATTGCGAGGCGTATGGAAACGAAAAGGAGCTTTCATCTGTAGGCACGAAACCCTGATAAGCCAAATTTAGATCGTTGGGCTTAATCATAATAGCCCAATCAAGATTGTTACGACGCATGTTTGTGAGCGCTTGCACATCCACAGTGCCCTTTGCTTGAGTGGCATCGAGAAAGACCGGTATCTCTGATTCTATTTCGCCCAACCACTGCCGCAGTTCTTGGTTAACGGTAAAGATA
>JAQWRF010000006.1 GCA_029243845.1 Planctomycetota bacterium
GGATGCCGTCGGCGCCACTGATTTCCGCATGCCGCGCTTGCGACGCCACTGCAGCGGCACTGAAAATCGGATGATCGTAAGAGAAGTTGCTAATCACTTTGTCCGCGTCAATTTCCTCAGAGCGATTCAGCGTAACAAATAGTGGTTTAGCACTGCGGATATTTTGTAAACGGTTCATCCAGTACGTCACTGTGGCGCGCACCGCGCCTCGTGTTGGAACAAAGTAATTCCATGCCGACCAAATGCGCTGTTCTTTTGGCATCAAACTGGAATCTTGATGCAAGACAACATCGTTAGCCTGAAAAGTAAAAGGAGCAAGGACCTCCTGCTCTAATGCTGTAGCATCAGCTAGCATGCCCAAGGCAATGTCGCCGTGAGTCGCAACGACTACTTGATCGAAGCACTGCTCATCATCGGCAGTTCTTAACCAAACTTTTCCCCCTTCGCGGCGCAAGCCAAGCACTGCGGTGGACAAAAACACCGGGCCGCGGAGCTCGGCGAGCAAGGCGTCGACATAAGTCCGACTACCGCCTTGCACTGTAAGCCACTGTGGGCGATCTTTTACATCTAAAAAACCATGGTTTTGAAAAAATTGAACTAAGGTGCGTGCTGGAAAGTTGAGAATATCGGCGGGGTCCGTAGACCAAACCGCTGCCGCCATCGGCGACAAGTGCTCCTCAAGGAACACTTTGCTGTAATTGTTCTCCTGCAGATATTCGCCAAGCGTAGGCGAGTCTTCGCTTTCAAGAAGTGTTGGCGCCTCGCGATAGAAACGCAACAAGTCACGTAACATGCGCCAGTGTGCCGGGCGCAATAAGTTCCTCGGTTGAGCGAACAAACCCCAAAAACCGCGTCCATGGTAAGCCACCTTGTTCGCTTGCACTTGAACGCTAAAACCCATATCAGAATTTTGGGCATCTACTTTCAACTTCTCAAGCAAGCGACAGAAGATTGGGTAGGTATGTCGATTAAAAACGATGAAGCCTGTGTCCACTGGAAGTTCTTCACCTTGCGCGCCCGCAGTAACTTTCACGGTATGGGTATGACCACCAAGACGTGCATCCGCCTCAAAAAGGCTAACTTCATGTTGAGTTTGGAGCATCCATGAAGCGGTCAAGCCAGAGATACCACTACCGATGACCGCCACTTTCATCGCTGCCTCCCTCGCAAACGCTCAGGCACCCCACGCAAATCCCAGACCAAGCCAACACTGGCCATCATCCGAAGTAAGTAGTAAGTCATATCTATTTCCCACCATCGAAACCCTTGCCGTACTGACCCTGGGTAGCGATGATGATTGTTATGCCACCCTTCACCGAAAGTAAGTAAAGCTAAAAAGAAATTATTGCGACTGTCGTCGCGTGTGGGGAAACGCTGGCTGCCCAGTCGATGAGCTAAGGAGTTTATAGTGAAGGTGGCGTGATATAGAATTACGGTACTCACGAAGAATCCCCACACTAGAACCTGCGGACCATTAGTCCCTAAACCTGGTGCAAAAGCCTCCATGAGTGTGCCTGTAAGCAAGCAAAGACAGGCAAGAAAAATAGGTACTACTAGATCGAACCGATCCAGCCAAACCAACTCCGGATAGCGGAGTAGCTCATTCACTTCTTCTGTACGCGTGCGTAAGTTGCGACGGTTCAAGAACCAGCCAAGGTGGCTGTGCCAGAATCCATGCCGCGGACTGTGACTATCTTGACTTTCGTCACTGTAACGGTGATGGCGACGGTGATGGGCCGCCCACCAAAGTGGGCCTCGCTGAACGGAACTAGCACCAAGAGCAGCGAACAAGAATTGAATGGGCCTAGAGGTAACAAAGCTTCGATGAGAGAAGTAGCGATGGTAGAACGCCGTAATAGCAAACATGCGTAATGCGTACAACGCAATCGCAATGATTACCGCTGCGGGGCTGACCCCGACAACAAAGATTGCCAAGCAAGCCAAATGCATTACCACGAAAGGAAAGACGCGCACCCAATCGATACGGTCATCTTCACTTTCCTTAGCTTTCCACGAATCAAACCAAACAGCAATAGTCGTAAGGATTTGTTTCATGAAACGGTTTCCTGTGAAGTTGGTGCGAGTAAGTAATGTGATACCAACCATTCACTGCCTTGGCGATATCCAAACAACTCGGAACAAGCCAGAAAGAACATTCGCCAACGCTGCACTTGACGCTCCGCATCCTTTCGTCCTAGAGAGCCAGCACTTTGCAAGAGACGAACGGCTTCCGCGCGGTTTCTATCTAAGTTTTCCAGCCACGCCTCAGCGGTTCGTTGATAGTGAACTCCAGATTCAGGCCAATCGGAAACCACGTCGAAAGAAGTTTGCAGATGGGTGGGCAATGTGTGTTGCGGCATCATGCCCCCCGTGAAGAAGTTGCGCGCCATCCAATCTTGGTTCGTGCTATCCTCAAATGGATAGGATCTTTCGCGATGCGAAAAGAAGTGCAGGAACAGGCGCCCTTCAGGTTTTAGCCAACTGTAAATGCGGATGAGTAATTTCTCCCAATTACGCATGTGCTCAATCATTTCTACCGAAACCACCCGGTCGAAACGCTCCTGCGGATCGAAGTCATTCATGTCCATAGTCTCGACTCTTATGTTTGTTATTCCACGTTGCTTTGCCTGCTCAAGAATAAATTCTCGTTGACTCGCGGAGTTAGAGACCGACAGTATTTGACTGTTGGGATAACACTTGGCCATCCACAAGCTAAGACTTCCCCACCCACAGCCCAACTCGAG
>JAQWRF010000044.1 GCA_029243845.1 Planctomycetota bacterium
AAACTGGCGCTCAAGGGCTTTATGGCTAAAGTCTGATTTGTCGTTAAAGCCGTCGAGCTGAGTATCCAGCTCTATATTTCGAGCCCCGACCAACTTGAGCTCATGCGAGTTGCTTGCCCCGCCCTTGGCCTCGTAGACCACTAAGTGCTGAGTCTCTTGGTCGAGAACATACAAAAGGGCCACATCAGGCGAATAATTGCCTGTCACGGCCACATATCGGCGCCCACTGTCGCCGGAGTTGGCAAAAACAGGTTCAGGAGTAGCCAAAGACATGGCCAAAGCGCCAACGCAGACTGCTGAGAACAGCGCGAGACAATGGGTGAGGTTGATGTTTTTCATTGGGGACGGGAGCTAAGTAAGCTGGCTAAAGCATATTCTAAATCAAGCAATCCTGCACGTTGTTCTTTTTCCTCGACCCAAGCATGCGAAATACCATAAATTTGCAAGTGGCGGACGGCGTCGACCAAATCAATGCTTGGTGACAGGCTAATGAGTGGCACCGCACTCGGAAGCACCGGAGAATCTGGCTGAGTATCTACTAAACGTGAGGCGAATAATATCGACGGTGGCCCATGTTTTCCGAACATCAGCCCCTTGGCATCTATGCATGAAGACATTTTTTTGCGTGCTTCTGCCACCGAAATATCCTGCTCCAGAGACGGGACATCGTAACGCAGGTATTGCCGTAACCCCTGCCCCTTAGACTCAATAGCGCGAATAGCTGCGCTCATAACCTCCGCCTCACCGGCCGCCTGCTTCTGAGAGTCATGTAGCAATGAAACGAATTGATTTCGACGCATAATCAAGTCACCTGCACCAGAGTCTAACTTACTTACCAATAAAGCTATGGGTTGTGTAATCGGCCATAACAGAACACGGCACAGAGCGAGCGGCACACTAAACCACAATAGTCTATTTGGATTGGCAAGCATATATTGTTTCGGCCACATCTCGCCAATTAAGAAATCAAGCGGGGCTAATGCCAAGATAGCAAGCAATTCGGTATTAGAAAAACCAGAAGCAGCAAATAACATCACCGCAGCGTGTACTGCCACGTCAGTGGCTATATTATTACCTATCAACAAAGTCGCCAAAAATGCAGACGGCTGTCTAATAATTTTTTCTAGCAACGCCGAATTTCTACTTCCCCTTGCTTCATGCTTAAGGCGCAAAGCATTAACACCATAATAACCCGTTTCCGAACCAGCAAACAGTGAAGAAGCGAATAAGGCAATAATCAATATTATCCACAACATCACTTTATGACCTCAAGTTCTACGGTTAACACACGAGTTGCGGATGAGTCAACGACCGTCAACTTAAGTTGATGCTCGCTAGTAACCATTTCAACGATATCATCGACTACAGCAATTCGTCCGAGTTTTTCGTGGATGAAGCCGGCTAGCGTGTCGACGCGTACATCAATTTCTTGCGCTTCGCCAAACCTGTCAGCGAATTCGTGCAACGCTATTGCAGCCTCTATCTTATACAAATCATTGCTGATTTTTTCAATTAAATGCGCGCCGGTAGCATGTGATTTAGGCAGGCGATTCAACAATGTGTCAGCCCAGCGTCCACGTTCAATGACTCCTGCTGAATCTCCATATTCGTCTACTAGCAGCAGAAAGGGTCCGCCGTCTTCTTTGAGCAGTTTCAGTCCAGCAGCTACTGGAGCGACTTCAGGCAAAATAGGCACCCTACTCATGGCAGATTCAACCGTTGTCCCTTCAAGCATCCGAGTGCGATCGAGTACACCTACGACTTGTTCGTTATCGTCGATAACAGCCGCCCATGGGACCTTGTGCTGTGACATGCGACGTAAGGCCAAAGCGAGTGGCAAGTGATGCTTGAGCTGGAAATAATCTTGAAGTGAGCGACGCAATGCCCCAGCACGCAACTCGCCGAGCTCGAGGAAGCGTGACAAGAAAGTCTCTTCATCGTGTGCTAAGACCTTCTCTTCGCCTACTAGCAAATCCACCGCTTCACTAGATTGGATAGGTTGAGGAGAGAATTGCTCCTTAATATTAACGCGTGGAAACAAACGCAAGAAGGGATCCAGCAGCCAATAACATACTTGCACTATCGGTAGTGAAAATCGCGAGAATGCTATTGGATAGCGATGCGCAACTAACTTCGGGGCGATTTCGCCAAACAAAACAATAGTCAGGACTGCTATCAAATTTATACTAGCACTTTGAGCCAAAGGGAATGGCTCGGCCAAAGCATAGGTGCTTGCATAAAAGCTTAGGTTGACGATTAGATTTGCAAAAATAATAACCGTCAAAACTCGCGAGCGGTTGGCAATTAATCGTGAAGCTAGTGGTAAATCTAATGGTGTAGAACGCGAAGCCAAAGTGAACAAAGCCGCCTCAGCTCCTGAAAAGCAAGCAGAAGCTATCAACAGAAAGAAGATACTGATTAGCAATGTCATCGTATTATTTTAGCTGGAACTCTAAGCGCAACTCAAAGCCACCGCTGTGTTTGTTTTTTGCCGTAATACTGCCGCCGAGACTGCGCATGCAAGCAGCGGCGATTGGCAACCCTAAACCATATCCTCGGCCGACGTCTTTAGTCGTCACAAAGGGCTCGAATAGGTGCTCAAAGACCGATGCGTCAGCACCAGGGCCATCATCGCTGAAGGTTACCACTCGGACCTTAGCCTCGTCACTAACGGTGATGACTATCGAATGCTCATCATCGTTGAAGGCATCCAAACTATTCTGAATTAAATTCAAGAACAACGGAAACACATCGCCACGGCTAGCCGGCAGCAACGGTTCACTTTCGACGCACAGCTTGATGTCGACCTTCTCCAGCCGCTGACTTAAAAAATCACGCAGGTCGTTCACAAGTTCACTGACATCGCACTCACCCTGCTCAACTTGATTAGGCGATAGCTGCAACATTTGCTGCACTAAGTCTCGAATGCGCTGCAATGCGGTATGAATCAAATCAGAATAACGGCTACCTTTTTCACTCGCGGCCTCGTTGCGCAACACTTCTAATGAATGTAAGGCGCCGGCAAGAGGACTGTTTATTTCGTGCGCCAAGCCCGCAGCCAAAGTACCCATGGCTGCCATCCGTTCTTGGCGAGCGACTAATCGCTCGGCGTCGGTCGCACGATTGGTCGCATCGTCAACTTCTGCTGAAAGCTGCTGCTGAAAGCCCTTGATACGCGCCATTAAATCTTCAAAAGAGCTGGAAAGTTGTTGTAACTCTTTCACCTCAGCCGCTGGCAGCGATGACGGCAAGTTGTCTGGCGTAATCCCAGACGTAGCAAAGGCCAGCGCTTCGACCGGCTTAACAATCAACCTCCTCACGCCCAACGTGATCAAAAAAGTACTGAGAATGGTGCTGAGAATTACCGCCAGCAACAACTGTGGGAAGAACGATGAATCGGATACTGGAAGTGGAAGACGCAAATAAAGCCCACCCCATGAGGTGCCGGCAAACTTGCCGTCACTATAGAGCAAGGGCACCACAACTCCATCAGCCACCTGCACGCTGCGGTTTTCCCGGGAGGCTTCAATCACCGCTTGATTCACTTCATTGACAGGGAAATCACCTGGGCGGTTACGTCTACCCAGTGGATTTAGCACAGTGCCGACAGCAACTTGTTTGCCATCTAGAAAGATGAATTCGCTGTCGA
>JAQWRF010000053.1 GCA_029243845.1 Planctomycetota bacterium
TCTTAGGATATTATTTTGCGCGTGGGGTGAGTGTTCCACCGCTAGGTGCTATGCCTTTTGCCATCCTCGAGCCAATGACAAATGTTGGCGAGTTGTTTTCTTGGGATGCACGCTTGCAGTCATTCGTGAGCAAGTTCTTAAACGTTTCCTCCTTCGCATGCTCGCTGCCACTCATGCTGTTCGCCTTATCGAATGCCATCGAAGACACGAAACGTAGTCGCTTGCTAGCGGCAATACTTCTTGGCTCATGCATTGCGCTTAATCCTCTGGTGGGTGCTTTTAGTGTCTTGCTGATCGTGGGCCAAGCGTTGCTGTGCAATTCAGGTGAGCTGCTGACGCAAATCATTACTTGGGCGAAGTTGGGTGCGGTTTCGGCAATAATCGCAGTGCCCTTTATTGCACCATTGTTTCTGAACGCGGGTGCTTCCGCTGCTCCAGAGAAACAATTGCCTTTTGTCGGCGATGGGGCATTCTTCAATATCCTTGGGCCGTGTTTGCTGCTTGTTCTGATGAGCGCCTTTGTCGTCATAAAGCTTAGTGCTAAACAACAGAAGGTGATTTTGTTAGCGTCAATATTAGCAGTACTGTTTTCGTTTTCGAGTTTACCGTTTAGTAACGAGTATAAGTTCCCTCGGTTGTTTGCGATATTTTTAGCAATCCCTGCTGGCGCAATGGTGGTGCGCTATGTGAAAGGTTGGGTGCCGATGCTTGCTGTTGGCACGCTTGCCATCTTCTCCATGCCAACACTGTTTTCAACGATAAAGGCTTACGCTTATTGGGATGTCAGCCAGTCTTTGCCACTAACGACATCCAGTAATGGTGACTTAGTATCGCGACTCGTCGATGATAATCTGCAGCCAGCCATCCCGCAATCCGTTCTTGAAGCTATTCAAGAGTTAGATAGCGATGCGGTGATAATGATGCATCCGCGTTTTCCTAAAGTGGCCAGCATGGCGCAGGGAAACCAGTGGGCGCCAGCCTTGCAGCACACATTACTGGTTGATCGCCCGCAGATTCACAATCACGCTTATACCCCAGAGGTCTTATCGCGACTTGGACTGGTGATTAGTTTTTGGGGATCAAATGATTGGCCGGCAGCACCCGACCCAGTGAACTATGCACCACAGCCAGCACTCAGCCAGTTGCGACACATTGTTGCCGGACGTAGCTTGGCTATTTTGAGTACGGCGACTTCGACGGCGAGTCACGATTATTTGAATACGTTGCGCGACTCGGGTGATGTGTCTTTAGTCGCTGAGCAAGGCGATGTTTATCTGTGGTTGTTTTCTGCTGTGCCGAAAGCGGGCGGAAACTAAGCGCCTGCTGAACATCTTCTAGAGCGATAGCGGCGCGTTGATTAAGATCGGCATTGCTGCGCGCCACTCTTAGACAACGCAGTACCGCGCGCCCGCTTAGCGCTAGCAAAGTACTTGCCTTACGCATTTGCGCTTGTGCTTCTGGCAATATGCCCGCCTCAATGATTTGCGCTAGGGAAGCTTCGTTAGAGCAAGTAAAGACGCGGTCCTTTGATAGCTGAAACTCTTTGGCAGCTGTAATTCTAGCTATGACATCTTCGTCACTCTTCGCGGTGGCGGGACCATCAAGGATGTCAGCCGCTACCGGTCCCATTTCTACAAACAAATCGAAACGGTCTTGCAGCGGCCCAGACACACGGGACAAATAGGTTTCAATGCGATTCTCGGAACAGCGACAAGGTACTTTCGGATGGCTGAGGTAACCGCAAGGGCAGGGGTTGGATGTCGCCAGCATAATGACATCGGCGGGGTACCTAGCCCAATCTTGTGCGCGCTGCAGCCGCACTTCTTTTTCTTCTAAGGGTTGGCGCATACCTTCTAGTGCCGGGCGTGTGAATTCTGGCATTTCGTCGAGAAAAAGAATACCACCATGCGCGCGCGACATTTCTCCAGGGCGCAATGGCGAGCCACCACCCAATAACCCTTGAGCCGAAGTGGTCGTATGCGGCGAACGAAAGGGTGGACGTCGTGGCATGCTGGTAATGGGCCCAAGTAATGCCTCGATACGCGCTAGTTGCATAGCTGTATCGCATGGTAAATCAGGTAGTAAGCGAATGACGCGTTGCGCTAACATACTTTTGCCTGTCCCCGGAGGACCTTGTAGCCATAGTGAATGTCGGCCAACGGCACATAGGGCGGCGGCATTATGTGCGTGCTGTTGGCCGCGTATTTCGTCGAGACGCAATTCATTTGTTGGCCTAGCTAAAATGTTTTCTGGTTCTATAGGGGAATGCGATTCTTGAGCATTTAGGAAGGCAACCACTTCTTTGAGATCGCTAAAGGAATACACTTCGGCACCCGGAGCAAGTGCCGCTTCGTTGGCCGCTTGAT
Organism: Planctomycetota bacterium; assembly: GCA_029243845.1. GTDB lineage: Bacteria > Planctomycetota > UBA1135 > UBA1135 > UBA1135 > JAPKEZ01. The sequence continues at coordinate 2,367 of JAQWRF010000053.1, forward strand.
GGGCAGTAACGATTTGCATATTATTTTCTACAGCTGCAAGCGACGCCAGTAAAGTCCCATATGCTGGCGGATGTAAGCGGCCTTGCAAGTCGAGCTCGGCTAAAAACAAAGTGGGCTTTTGAGGTGGAAGGGCGTATTGTTCTTCAACCAACAGCGATGTGGTTAGTGACAAATCAATGGGCACGCCGCGCTTGGGTATTTGCGCAGGAAACAAGTTGAAGAGCACCTTGCCTTTAGGGAAGGCATAGCCGTGATGCTTCATCGCCGCGGGTAGCCTTTCGCGCGATTCTTTAGCGACGGTGTCAGGCATGCCAACCATAATTACCCGCGACAAACCAGGGTCGCTTCTGCTTTCGACACCTACTAAGTGGGCTTTACTGGCGTGAATTGTGGCGGCATAAATTAATTGTTTCACATCATGTAGACGCGCAGGAAGTCAATCGATACTAAAAAGATAACGCAATGGGTTCTCTACCGTGTGCAACAACGGAATACCGTAATGATCGGCAATAGGTTGAGCAGGCAAAGGAAAGTTGTCGATAGCACATGACACCCACAATTCGCTAGGTCGCAAATGTTCGATTATCATCGCGAGCCCGTCCGTGCTTAATCCATGGTGTGGGCTAAACATGATATCAACAGGCCCCGCTTCAATGCGCTGCACTAATTCAAATAAGGCCGATCCATCTTGGTCGCCCAAGACGATGATTCGGCGTCGCTCATAACGAAGATCTAAAGCGTAGCCCATATCGTTTGCAGTGTGATCTAACCCTCCGCGCGTGCGAAATACTTTAATTTCCCATGGTGGTAATGATAATGCCATAGTTTGGCCATGACTCAGTTCTGTTACGTCAAGCCGGCGCTTCAATTCGGGCATGCCGTTTATGTGATCGTCATCGCGATGAGAAAAAACAAAGCGCTTTGGCGCGGGCCAGCGATTGCGCTGTAATTCTTTAAAGTACACGCCATTCACCAAGTGCTTGCTATGTAATGTTTTGCTTCCCAGGTCAAAGCCGATAGCACTTTGCTCGCCATTAATGATTACGCCTAGTCCGTGACCTGCGTTGACCATGCTTAGGCCTATCGGTGCTGTCGGCTGATAAGAAAAACATAGGAGCGCTGTTGTTGCACTAGCAACACGCAAGCGTCGTGTAGCTAGTCGGTATGGCGTAGCGAGCAGTAGCGCAATAATCGCCACAACAGTTATCGCCCATTCGCTTTTTGTCGTCGCGAGTAATGGCGTGCCCGGTAACATGTCACACACCGTGATTATTTTTAATTCTATATAGCTTATGGATGCCAACAACCACTGCGAGATGGATTGCACCGGAGCGAGCATACTTGCTAAGACAATGGATAGTCGCGCAGTGGTGAACAACGCAAAAATAGGGCTAAGGATAATGCTGTAGAATTCAATCGTCGCTTGGAGGTGATGAATAAGCGGCATGGTCGCGAAGAAGGCCGCCCACGAACAACGCATGGTCGCTTTTGACGAGCTATCATTTTTCTTGTCGCTGCATACAATAATAGCAATAGTGGCTGTGTAGCTGAGCAGGTATCCCAATCCGAAGGGACTGTTCTCAAAAAGAAGTAATTCGCCTATGCCGACAACAGCAATAAGGTTTAGTGCCGAAAAACCGCGCTGACTCATTGCCGCTAAGTCGCGGACAACGATGAACCCGAGTGCGCGACTAACGGCAGGGCCAAAGCCCGCGAGTAATGCAGCCAATACTAATAACGGAATGCGTAGCCAGTGAAACCTATAACTAAGTAGGCGCCGTAGGAAGGCATTCCATAACCAGAAATGCATGCCAGAAACAGCGAGTAAATGCAGCAGCCCAAAATTGCGGTAGCCGGATTGTAGTAAATCATCGAGGCTGCTTTTGTCGGCAAGAATAAGTGCCTTGGCGATGCCTAACTCGCCATCAGAATAGAGTGCGGACAGCTTTTGCTGGACAAGCTGCCGCAGCTCTTGAAAGGGTAACCAACGCCTGCTGCTCATCGAGGAATAGGACAATTTCTTTAGGCTAAGCCATCGACCTTTTCTTTCGAGGATGCCCTGTGCGCGTATGCGTTCGCCGATGACTAGCTCACAATAAATATCATTTGAGATGGCCCTCAATCTAGCGGGGTAAGCCATGTCGCTATAACCACCGTTGACACTACTCAGATCGCCTAAAGTAACTTGCACATAATCGACATGCCTAACAATTGAATAAACAGTGGCCTCGACCTCAATGGGCTGCTGCTGAGGAGGATGTATCGCCACCACCGGCGCCTGATGCAAATAGGCCAAGCTTGCCATTGCTACAACAATCATCAATTTTATATCGATAAACAGCCACTGCCCCAGAATGGCGAGAATGAGACATGTCGGGCTCAGGTAAAGGCATAACTCACCAACGTAGTCACGGTGCCACGGCAACATGAACAGACACAAGCCCGTGGCTAAATAACTGAAGAACGCCACTTGCAGCAAATTGAGTTGACGCCAGGAGTTCATTCACAAAGAAGACGTCCCCATTCGAATGGCGACACTACAATATTTGCATGGCTGAATTACATCCTCACGCTTTGTTTGCTGGAAGCTTTAATCCTCCGACTTTGGGGCACTACGACTTGATAAAGCGCGGCGTCAAACTATTCGGATCGTTGCGCGTAGTGGTTGCCACGAATGCATCCAAGGCCGGTTTGTTCAGCGTCGACGAGCGCCTTGAATTGTTGCGCCATGACTTAGCCGATTTACCAGTCATCATCGATAGTTGCTCGGGCTTACTTGTTGATTATGCCAAGCAACATCAAATTGACGTGTTGCTGCGCGGAGTACGCACGGTCACAGACTTTGAGTACGAGTATCCGATGGCCTTGACTAACCGCCAGCTAGATTCAGAAATTGAAACAGTTTTTGTTATGCCTAATGAAAGTTATTCTTATGTGTCGTCCCGCCTCATCCAGGAGGTGTATGTCAACGGCGGCGCTTTGCCTCAGTTCGTAAGCGAACACGTTCATCAACAGCTAAGTAAAAAGAACTAATGGAAATAATTCACACGGATAAATCCTCGCAAGCTATCGGTCCATACAGTCAGGCTATTCGCGTCGACGGTTGGGTTTATACTTCTGGCGTAGTAGGCATGTGCCCAGATAATTCGATTGCCGGAGACGACATTGCCAGCCAAACACATCAGGTGTTTGCTAACTTGCAAAACATCTTAGCCGCCGCAGGCTGTAGCTTACAAGACATCGTCAAGGCGACGGTGTATCTCGCTGACATAGATGAGTTTGTTGCGATGAATGAAATATACAGCAGCTACATGGACGGCCACCAGCCAGCACGTTCGTGTGTAGAAGTGCAGCGGTTACCACGCGATTTACGTGTTGAGATTGACGTAGTCGCGCGCCCAGCTGGCTAGACGCTGAAACAGTAGCAAGCAGCCAACTAGGGCAATACTTGGTAGATAGAGTAACCAGCCCGCATCAACCAAAGGGTTCAGTGTCGCCATGCCGTCACTGGCAAGGCGTCCCCATGAAACGGCAGGGGCCTCAACGCCGAGGCCTAAGAAACTTAAGAAGGCTTCCATCAAAATCACGCGCGGCAGGGTGATGATAAGCATGCTGCCGATTGCCGGCCAAAGTTGCGGCAAGATGTGATGTCTGAAAATATGTAATGAGCTCATGCCCTGACTGTGCGCGGCATCAACGAACGCTTTCTTTTTAATGCCTAGACATTCGGCACGCACCACGCGTGCGGTTGGCAACCAAAACAGGACTCCGATTGCGACGAAGAATAACTGCAGGCGTCCGAATCCTACTGTGGCGAGTTCGATGCGATACTCTTGCAGCACCGACAGCATGAATAAAATGAAGACCACCATCGGGATGGATTCTAGTGCATCAGCTAAACGCATCATCAGTCCATCACGCCGTGATGAACCGAGGCCGGCAACTGCGCCGAAAGGTACGCCAATAAGTAATGCGACTAGCGTGCCGAAGATGCCGACGCTGAGTGAAATGCGTGCGCCATAAATCAGGCGCGATAACATGTCGCGACCTTGGGCGTCGGTGCCTAAAAATGGCGCGCTAGTAATTTGTGGTGGAACCAGTTGCTGGCTGACCTGCATACTGCTGTAGTCGGCCAAAGGTAGCAGTGGCGCCAAGGCTGCGACAAGGCAAATATTAAGTAGCAGCAACGCTTGCCAACGAGGAAACTTATTGGCGCTTTTCAAGAGATCGCCTCGTTGCGCGGATCAAATCTCATGATTAAGATATCAGCGACTAAAGTGCAGCTAGCGAGAATCGCGGTATAAACAACAGTGACGCCAAGTGCGAGTGTGTAATCGCGCGCGAGTGCTGCTTGTACGAAAAAAGTTCCTAGACCGGGTAGCGAGAAAATTTGTTCGACCACCAAAGATCCCGTGAGGATACCAGCCGCCGCCGGCCCCATAAAAGCTAATACCGGAGTAAGGCTAGGGCGTAAGATGTAATTGACATTTAATCGCCGCGTGCTAAGCCCGCGCGCAACGGCGCTGCGATAAGCATTACCGTTACGTGCTTGTTGCGCATGATGCTGGATCAACACAAATAATTGCGCAGCCAATGGCAGGCCAAGAGCGCAGCACGGCAATATCCACGAGCTTAGTTGACGGTGTCCTGCAACGGGAACCCATCCCAAGCCAAACGCAAATACACTAATAAGTATTCCGGCAATGACAAAATTTGGAGTCGCCAGTAATGATGATCCCGATAATCGGATCGCAGTCACGCGCCAGCGCGAATTCGAGGTGGCCACAAACATTCCGGCAGCCAAACCGACGAGGATGGCAATAAGCAATGCGCCGCCTCCTAAGATAAACGAAATCGGCATCGCTGCGCCAAGTAGCTCTTGCACTGAGGTGCCGTGATATTGCAGAGATGGCCCGAAGTCTAAAGTGGCAACTCCTTGTAGTGAATGCCAGTATTGGATGAGCATCGGTCCATCAAGGTGGTAGCGTAATTCAAGTGCGGCAATCGTCTCCTCAGAAAATTGTTGATTGCTCTCGAAGGGTCCGCCACGCGTACTGTGTAGCATGAAGAAAGCCAAGGCGTGTACTAAAAGGACACTAGCGACAGCCAGTCCGAGCCGGCGTAGCACATTAATCATGGGCTACCTCGCGACGTAAGTGTTGCCACTCGATAATGCCAAATTTGTTAGAAACGTGGCCTGTGATGTTAGGTCGCAGTAATTGAATGTTAGAATCAAAACATAAAGGAATAATCGCATATTCATCTATAAGTATTTTTTCGGCACGCGCGAGCAGGATCAAACGCAACGCTGGATCTGTGCATGACTGTGATTCGGCCAGCAAAGCATCGTAATCGGCATTGCTGAAAGAACTGCGGTTGTTGCGATGTCCACTTTGAAATAATTCTAAAAAAGTGAAGGGGTCGTAGTAGTCGCCAATCCATGTAGAGTGCGAGCTTTGATAATCTTTAGACTTCTGCAGAGGGAAAAACGACTTCGCCTCAAGTTGATTTAAACTTACCTTAATGCCTAACACTACTTGCCATTGCTGTTGTAGGAATTCGGCAATAGTGCGATTTATTTCGCTGGCCGGGTACAAATAATCAATCGTGATGTTCTCATCACCCAACTCGCGGATGGCATTTTGTAGTGCAGCTTTTGCGGCGGCGGCGTCAAAGGGAATATCCGCTATCGAAGAGTAATTGGGCAGCAAGTCAGGCACTAATGCATGCGCGGGCTTACGGCGTCCGCCAATGAGAGCTACCAGTTGCTGGCGATCGACAGCTAGCGCTAAAGCCATGCGTAAACTTCGATTGGCCAGCGGCTGGTCGGCGCTCTGCTGGAGTCGCACAAAGTAAGTTGCGAAACTAGGTGTAGTACTGATGGCGGCAGGGTGCCGTTGTTGTAATTGCTCGACCGATAGTTGCGGGACTGCTGGGATATAGTCCGCTTGTTTATCGAGGTATAAATTTAGGGCTGTCCATTGCGAGTCGACGCTGAGAAAATCGATGGTGCGGAAAGAAGCGCTCGAATAATCGCGATGCTGGCTATTGATGCTCAGCCGTGTAAAATCACGGATACGGTGCACGCTTATTTTGTAAGGCCCTGAATACGTCATGTTTTCAGGAATCACACCAGGGGTAGCTCGGCGCAACACTTCAGGGATGGGAGCCAGCGCGTGGTAGGTGCAGTAAGTAGCGAATAATGGCTGCGGCGACTTGAAGTTTAGCTGTACTGCGCCGCTGACAATTTCAATGGTGGCACCGGCTAACCAGTCCGCATAGGGCGCTGCCGTTGAGGGGCGCTGTAGGCGCTGCCAGCTGTCACGCACATCAATCAGCGTCAACTTAGACCCATCAGACCAACGCGCGTCAGGGCGCAAGTAGAAGCGCCACTGGCGGTTGTTATCGCTGCTGCTGTAATTGCTGGCAAGCGCGTTGCGTAATTCACCGGTTTGTGGGTCAATAGCAGTCAAGCAGTCGAAAACGGCGCTGAGCAGGCGAGTGCTACCTGCGCTCGTAGCTAATTGAGGGTCAAAAGAGTCTAGCTCAGAACCATTAACCACACTCAACTCTGCGGGCTGCGGTGAACAGCAGCAAAGTAGTGGTAATAGGACGAGAGCTCTCATTCTGCCATAGGATAAAACATAGGATTGAAGAAATCGAGTGTGCAATGGCTTACAATAATGTTGTGGATGTCGCCCCTATTCTGTCAGTAAGCGCGTTAACGGTCGTCGTTAAAGACTCGCAAGCGGTTTTGGTGAAGGATTTTGCCTTGTCGCTGCGTAGCGGCGAAATAACGGCTATCGTCGGAGAATCGGGCTCAGGCAAATCTATCGCTTGCTTGGCCATCATGCAATTACTGCAAAGCGGATTAGAGCGCACTGCGGGTAGCGTTAAATTTAATAATACTCAGCTAGGCAAATTGTCCGAATCGGAGCTGCAGAAGTATCGCGGTAAGTCTGTCGCGTATGTGTTTCAAGATCCAGCGTCTTCCTT
>JAQWRF010000059.1 GCA_029243845.1 Planctomycetota bacterium
CTCGAGGTTGACGGCCGTGTGCACTATGGTTCCTTCAAAAATGGCATGCGCTTTGCTTGGGCGGATTTGCCGAAGCCAGAAGATCGCGTTTATCTGCGCCTACATGTTGACGCGGGCTCGTTTGCTGAGACCGATAGCCAAGCTGGCATGGCGCACTTCCTCGAGCATATGGCCTTTAATGGCAGTGACAATTTCCCGGCGGGCACTCTAATTGAGTGGTTTCAAGATCACGGCATGAGCTTTGGCGCTGATACGAATGCCCATACGGCTTTCTCAGAAACTGTTTATAAACTCGACCTTCCAAACCGCGATGAAAAGACCTTGCGCGAAGGCATGTTGGTAATGAGCGATTTTGCCAAAGGCATGACCATTTCTGATAAAGAAGTGCAGTCCGAGAAGGGTGTCATCGATGGCGAGCAGCGCGAACGCGATTCCGCTGGTTACCGTGTTTTGGTCCAAGGCCTCGAGCGCCAATACAAAGGTACTTTACTAGCTAAAAGATTGCCGATTGGTACCAAGCCAGTGCGCGACGCCTTTACCGGCGAATCCGTCCGCGAGTTTTACACGAAGTGGTATCGCCCTGAAAACATGACTATGGTTATTGTTGGCGACCTTCGCGGATACAATCCAGAAGAGCTCATCGCAGAATTCTTCGAAGGATTCGCAGGCCCTGGCACTGCGGTTGCCAACGAACCTGCGATGGGTAAGCCGAAGCAAGACGATTTGACTTTTTTGGTTAGTGACGCAGAAATTCCGTCGCTGCAACTTACAATCGCTAATTTAAAGCCGTATGCCCATCAAAAGGATACAGTTGCGCAGCGCTCTAATGACATCGCTCTAATGGTGGCGCATTCCATGCTTGGCCAGCGCTTTTCCGAGGCCGTGAAGTTGCCAGAAACAAAATATCTTTCGGCATCCGTGCGTACTGCAGGTGGCATGAAAGTTTTTGAAGGTGGTGATTTGTCACTCGCCTGTGACCCAGCTGATTGGCAAGAGGCCACTACGCAGGCCTATGTTGCTTTGCGTGTGGCACTGAACTTTGGCTTCCAAGATGTCGAGCTCGATGAAGTGCGAGCAAACTTGCAACGTTCGCTAAACGAAGCTGTGGCGCGCGAGGCTACGGCTCCCAGCTCCGGATTGCGCGAAGCTATCTTGTTGGAAATCGAAGATGGCCAGGTGCCCACAGATGCGGCTTACGATTTAAAAATGTACAGCCCGGTTCTCGAAGCTTTGACTGTCGAAGATTGCCTCGATGCTTTACGTAACAATTGGCGCGATGGTGTGTTGTCCATTACTGCTGCTGGCAACCTCGAGCTGGAAGATGCAGCAAAGCATTTCTACCAAGTTTATGCCGACGCACGTAAAGTTGAAATCGAGCGCCCAGTAGACAAGAACATCAAGGCTTTTGCCTACACGTCCTCAGCTGAAAATGCTGGTAAAGTTGTGTCGCAAAATAAAATTGAAGACCTTGATATGTGGATTGTAGAGTTATCGAACGGTGTTCGTCTAAATATCAAAAAAACCGATTTCGAGGCCAACCAAATCCTAATTACTTCTCGCTTAGGCGAGGGCAGTTTGGCGGTGCCTAGCGGTAAGGAGATTGTTGCAGCTGTCGCAGGTTTCGCGTATAGCGGCGGTGGGCTAGCGGAGCACAGCGTCGACGATATGCGCCGCTTATTTGCTGGTAAAGAGGTTGGTACTGGTTTAGAAATTGGTCAGGATGCATTCGGCTTCTCTGGTCAAACGACAGGTGAAGACTTGCTGTTGCAGTTCGAACTAATGGTCGCTTCAATCGAGCACCCTGGCTACCGCAGCGACATGCTTGACATGATAAAGAAGCAGTTGCCATTAATTTACCAACAACTCGAGCACAGTATTCAAGGGCCATTAGCATTCGATTTTGTGCCTGCTGTGCTTGAAGGCTATTTGCGTAGTTCCATTCTTGGTCTCGACTTCATGCCACCACGCGAGGAATTGGCTGCTGTGAATATGTCGCAAATAGAAGAGTTGCTTGCTCCTTTGCTCAAAGATGCTCCGCTTGAAGTAACCGTAGTCGGTGATGTCGATGTTACGCAAGTCATTGAATATGCGGCTCAAACTTTTGGTGCAATGCCTGCTCGCCGCGACGCTGTCGATATGTCGGCCGCTTCCAAAGGTGTAAAAATTAGGCCAGGTGTCATTCTCGAGCGCAGTATCGATACTGCCGATGAGAAGGGGAGCCTACTGGTG
>JAQWRF010000060.1 GCA_029243845.1 Planctomycetota bacterium
AGTTGAAGTTAAAGCAGATATCCAAAAGCAAACGAAACGTGCGCGTAACGTATTGGCTTTGTCACCGGGCACTAGCGGTGAGATGATTACTATTGGCGCACACTTTGATCATCTCGGTTGGGGCGGAGAAGGTTCTCTCGCTCCGGGCGTCCATGCTATTCATAACGGTGCTGACGACAATGCTAGTGGCACAGCGATGGTTCTTGAATTGGCTGAAATGTGGGGAGCTAACCTCGGTGGTCCATTGCCGCGTGAACGTGGTGTGTTGTTCTGCTTCTGGTCAGCTGAAGAGCGCGGCCTACTTGGCTCCGACTACTGGGTGGAAAACCCAACGATCCCTCTAGAGCGCGTGTTGGCCAACATTAACCTCGACATGGTTGGGCGTGTTGGCGAGTCGAAAATCACAGTGGGTAGCGCATCCACCGGCGATTGCTTTGCCCCGGCTCTTGAAGCCATGCAAACCTACTACGCCACTAGCGAAATTGATTTTAAGCTAAATGTCATGAGCGGCAGCTTGCCAGGTGGCGGCGGGTCGGACCATATGAGTTTTCACAAGAAATCAATACCCGCGATTTTCTTCTTTTCAGGTCTTCATTCCGACTACCACAAACCGAGTGACGATGCCGAGAAGTTGGCATACCGAGAAATGGCGATATTGGCCAATGGCCTGGCCGAATTTATCGGCGAGCTACAACGCGTTGACGGGGGTTTTGAATACCATAAGCCGCAAGCAGCTGTTGATGAAAATGGCGAAGTGCGGCATGTCGCTCGCGCGAACGTTTGGTTCGGCTCTATCCCTGATTACGGCGCCGAGCCATTAGACGGTGGCATGCAACTTTCAGGAACCAGTCCAGGAAGTCCTGCAGAAAAAGCTGGCTTGCAAGGGGGTGATATTCTTAAGCAGGTGGGGGATGTCGCCATCTTCGATATCTATGACTTCATGGATGGCTTGGCGGTCTTCGCCGATGGCGATACCGTGACTGTCAAGTACTTGCGCGACGACGAACTGCAAACTACCGAGCTAACCTTCTTCCCGCGACCCGCTGGTAACAGCGGACGTCCTCATTAATGAAGTACTGCTATTCGTTAGTTCTTATTGCGCTTACCGCGTGTGCCGGACCTGCGGATAGCGAAGTCGAGCATCCTTTGCCGAATGTGGTGCTATTCATTGTCGACGACCTTGGATGGCAAGATACCTCGGTCCCGTTTACTCTCGAGGCGACTGCTTATAACCAGTGGCACCACACTCCGGCTCTAGAGCGATTAGCAAGTCGCGGTGTTCGCTTTAGCAATGCGTATTCGACTAGCCCGGTGTGCACGCCAACACGCACAGCTATCTTGAGTGGCTTGCATCCGGCCGCGACGAATATTACCGACTGGACTTTATACGCCGACAAAGATTTTTCGCGCCCCATGGACGCGTTGCAAGATCCGCAATGGAATAAAGTAGGCCTAGAAATAAGCGATAGTCTGTTGCCGCGCATGCTGCAGCGTCAAGGTTATCGCACCATTTACATTGGCAAAGCGCACCTCGGGGCTATTGGCACGCAAGCCGCTGATCCACTGGCCATCGGCTTTGAGCGCAACATTGCCGGACACGCTGCCGGTGGACCGGGCTCATATTATGGCGCCGACAACTATGGCAACAACAAACCGGGGCCGTGGGGTGTTCCTGATCTTGAAGAATTTTATGGTAGCGATGTCTTCTTAACGGAAGCACTGACTCTTAAGGCCGAGCAGGAATTAGAGTTGGCTGCTCAGCAACAGCAGCCCTTCTTTTTGCAAATGGCGCAGTATGCAGTGCATTCGCCTATTCAAAAAGACCCGCGCTTCTTTGAATACTTTAAGAACAAAGGTCTCGATGATAAAGAAGCTGCTTATGCCAGCTTAGTAGCCGGCGTTGATGCCAGCATGTCGCGTATTCTTGATAAACTTGAAGAACTGAACTTGTCCGACAATACGCTAATTGTCTTTTGTTCAGATAATGGTGGACTATCTGCGCATTCTCGAGGCGTCACGCCTTTAGGCACATCGAAAGACACGCACAACCAGCCACTGCGTTCTGGAAAAGGGTCCGGCTATGAAGGCGGCATTCGCGTGCCTCTTATTCTGGCGTGGGCTGGAGCAAGTCGTCCCGGTTATGAACTGCCGGCGGATTCAATGTTGCCGTTTGCTACTTTGTCTAACGATTTGTATTCCACCATCGCTGATGTCGCGCAAATACCTCGCGACTGGCGACACGTTGACGAGAATGCGCATGCTGTTTCATTATGGCCAATCATCGCCGGTAAATTAGGCGTTGCGCAGCGGCCAATGGTGTGGCACTACCCACATAAGTGGGGGCCATCGGGCGACCGCTACGAACCCTTCACTGCGTGGCGCGAAGGTGACTATAAATTGATTTACTGGTATGAGGCCGAACAGTTTGAACTTTACAACCTGCAAAACGATATCGGCGAGAGTAATGATTTGATAAACTCGCATCCAGAAATAGCGCAGCGCCTAGCAAATAATTTGCAACAATGGATGACTGCTGTTGACGCACAACGTCCGCGTCGAAAAGCGGATGGCGAAATGTTGCCGTTACCTACTTTATAGATTTAAGTAGCTGTTCGAACTGACCGCGATTCAAAAACTGAGGGTCGCCTGCGAGCATAATGCTCATGTATCGTCCGCGGTATTCAAAGAAAGCCGAGTAGACGTGGCTCAGGTCTGCTTCTTCTTTGGCGCGTCCCTCTTCGTAGGTCACTGGCACGGGCTGTTCTTGGAAGCTAACGGGTACCGTGAAACGGACGGGCTCTGTTTCGTGAAATTCTAAGCGCGTGATTTGCAAGCCTGGAAACGAATTGCCCATCCGATTTTCAGCTTCTTCCTTGCTGAATGGGGTCGACTGTTGATGAAGGATCAATTGCGATAGAACCGTACGTTTATCCTCTTGGATGTAGATCAGCAACGCGTCTTGCTTATTTTCATCCGTATACATCGCGAAGGTCGGCGTGAAATCGCTCGGGATGTCGATGTCGATGAGCTGTTGTTGCATTTCAGCAATATTCTCTGCTGCCTGAGTCGGCTGGAGATTGGTAGCTACCCACCTCCAGCCCATGTAGGCAGAGCCGAATAGTAACAGTACAACGGCTAG
>JAQWRF010000070.1 GCA_029243845.1 Planctomycetota bacterium
TCATCTAGAGATTGAGCGCATGCAACAAGAAGTAGGGTAGCTAACATGTAAAAAAAGAGGGAGCCGTTATGGCTCCCTCTAAGGTTATCAGTTCATCTTTAATTATGTTATTAATTAATCAGTAATGATAGCGTGCGCCGCGTTTGACATAGTCGCGCCACGAGCATTTGCGGTAGGGTCAGAGCAGTACCATTGGAAGTACAAATTCCATCCGATGAAGTTCGGATTGTTAGGAATGTTCAGTGGGATTACCGCATGGCCCGCAGCATCGGAGCCTGATTGGAATTGGTAGTCGCCAGCAACAAACAAGAAGTTGCCAGGAGCGCCAATGCCCGTCATATCGTAGGGCAGGTTAAATACCGGTGGACGATTCCAGACAGTGTCAGAGAAGCCCATGAACAAAATATTGTTGCGGCCTGCTAAGCCATCGTCGAGGTAGATCTCCAGGGGCTGCCCAATTACAGGATGACCATTGCTGCTGATAGTTGGCGTCGATCCAGTTGATGATGTTCCGGATGAACCAAAGATAGTCCAGTTAGGGTTAATCACAGCAGGGGGGGCGAACGCGCCAGCTGGCATGTTGTCCATTTCGCCAACGAAGTGGCCAAGTGGATCGAAGCTCATGTAGGTCGCATCTCCGGGGTCCATTGCGTCATTGTTGTTATTTGCGTCTTTCAAGAAGTACAGTTCGCCACCGCCAGAACGGATAGAGAAGCCGCCATCGTGGGCAGCGCCTGCATAACATGAAGGCATGCTTTGCGCTGAATTCGCGCCATCGTAGTACAGAACGACTTCACCAGCGTCGTTTAGATCGAGGTCACCGTTGTAGTCGATGCCGCGGTACAAACGGCCACCCGCTCCATTGCAAGTAGAAGTAGCAGCTGTGGACATAATCCAGTAAACGTCTTCGCCAAGTGGGCCAGCGCCAGGTGCGAATTCTAGAACTTCTAGAGTCGCGTACATGCCAGTGCCCGAGGATGAGGCGCAGCCCGCATTAGGTAATACGCCTGAGGCAACGTCAGCGTTTAATTCTAGGCCAGGAACATCGTCAACTAAGTTGCAGAAGTTCCAGGCTTCGCCAGCATCCATCGCATCGCCGTCAGCGTTGAGATCTTGAAATGCGTAAAGCATGCAATCTTGTTGAGCGAAGCCAACGACAACACCGTTTGTGGTGTCGTACATGATTCCTTCGAAGTCACCAAGGTCGACTGTGACCTGGCCAGTAGTGCCCCCAATAGTTAGGCCAGCAAGCGCATCAACGTAGTGAGTGAATTCACCAGCGTCCCTTGCGTCGCCGTCGTTGTTGTTATCGACGTAGTAGTGAATGCCTGAGCTTGGTTGAGTGCCGCTTGACCAGTTGTCGTCGGTAACGTAGAAGCCACCAGTGACAGGGTCGTGGTCGAGAGCGTCAGGTGAAGCGTTGCTAAAAAGTCCACCGTTTCTGGTGTCAGCCCATTCAACTATTTCGCCAACGTCGATCGTGTCGCCATCGCCGTTGATGTCTTCTAGGCGTAAAATCATATCGTTGGTAGATATGATGTATAGGAAATGTTGGCTGTTTTCTTGACGGTACTTGACGTCTTGCACATAATTAATCATGTTGCCATCAACACCGAGATACATGATCTCGTCTCCGGCGACGAAATCGCCATTGCCGTCGAGGTCGGTGGTGCGCCAAATGCCCCAGTCGTTGAGAGTAGAATCACCTTGGTACATGGCGTATTCGTCGGAACCTTGGGCCATCGCGAGGCTACCAAGAGAAATAGAAGCAAGAATTGCTAGGGATGTTCGCATTTTGTTAAGAGGGATTAGGAGCGAGAATTACGCTACACAATGCTTGAAAGTATAGCCTAATATAGGGAAGTTGAGCGAAAAATAAGGAGTAATTAGTGGTTATGCCCAACATGTCCATCGCGCGGCACCTGCTGCTGCTTCTGCGCCAACTCAAGCAATGCGCCTGCCGCGAGGTGTTGTGGATAACGCTCTAAGATGGTTTTGCACAAAGAACTTGCTGCGTCAAAATCGAGAGACTCGAGGGCGGCATGGGCTAATGATAGGAGTACGAAGTCGTCGTCCCAGCCCTGCTTGTACAGATCGCCGAAGTAGGTATCAATCCAAGAGATTTCACGGGATTCGACTAAAACTAGCCCGACATTGCGCCATAATTGCTGTAAGTGCAAGGAATTCGGGTGTAATTTGGTGACGATCATCAATTCGGCAAGAGCTACGTCCGTGGTCTCAGTAGAGAGCGGATTGTCTTGCAAGTAAGTATCGTGAACCGAATATTCTTGTGATTGCAGATGGGCAGCATAGAACTTTAGTAGAGATTCCGTGCCGTCAGCTTGATGGCTGGCCAAATCAGTTAGCACCGCCGAGGCGCGATGGTGCTTGCTTACTTTGGGATTTAACACAGGGCGGTTAGCCGCCAACAAATAATCAACGGGGCGCCATGGTCCTTGCAGCATCCATGCGTCGACATTGGTGTTGCTGTCTAGTTTGACCTCGATTGCTTTCGCTGCTTCGCTGAGAGTGATTTCTTGATTACTGCCAACGAAAATCAGGTAGGGGATTTGTAAAGTGTCCGAGTAAACGAATACTTTGCTGGAGCTAAACACATCGCTAAATGATTGAGCAATTTGCGGGGCGACGTGTGGGGTTAGTTCGTCAGCAGCTACTCGTAACACGCATAAGCCATCTTCAGCAAGTCGCATCGACGCTTGGCGGAATAGTTCGTGGCGAAGCAATGAGCGGCGCGCGATA
>JAQWRF010000193.1 GCA_029243845.1 Planctomycetota bacterium
AATGAGAAAGCGCGCAACAATGCGGCGCCAGCGACGATAGCTAATATTTTAAGCATTAAACAGGGATGACCTCAATGTGATCACCGACAGCTATTATAGAGTTTGGTGGTACCAAGGCGAGGACTTGCGTTGCAGTGAGGCTACGCCAATCCGCGGATCCTGAACTGATTGTTGCTACAACCTTTGAGCTGTCGTCGAAGCGCGCGACCATAAAATCGGAGCGCGCCTTAGACTTGAACTCGGAACCTGCGACAGCAAGCCGCGGAGTGACGCGACGCGAGAAACATCCTAGGAAAGCGTCAACAACAGGACGGGCAAACAAAATACTACCGACAAAAGATGAGACCGGGTTTCCGGGCAAGCCGATTACTAAAGTTTGCTGGTGGTGTCCTGCCCATATTGGTTTTCCTGGGCGCATCGAGACTTTGTGAAACAGCTGCTTTATTTCGAGCTGCGAGAACACTTGTGGCAGGTAATCTTTGTCGCCCATGCTTACACCACCAATGGTAATGAGCAAGTCTACTTGCGGCAATAGATTCTCTATTACATCGCTTAGAGAGTCGATATCGTCAAGCACGTGCCTACTTTCAATCACACATGCACCGAATTGCTGCAGCTGCACCTCAAGCATCAGACGATTAGAGTCTCGCGTTTGATGATCTAGAATCTCGCCGGCGTATGGAACGACTTCATCGCCAGTGCTGACGATAGCTACTCGCGGACGCGGGTACACCTCAACTGTGGAGACACCGCAACTCGCCAAAGTTGCCATTTCACCCGCGCCAATAATCTGACCTGCTTTCACCGCGACTTCTCCGCGACTAGCGAGATCGCCGATTTGTCTGATGTGCGGTTTGTGCGGCAACTCGGTCACGGTTAATTGATTGCCATTCACTTGGCAATGCTCGACCATAACCACGGCATCGGCATTAGTGGGTACGGATGCACCCGTCATCACCTTAATCGCCTGCCCAGGACCTAAACTAAGCTTGCCAACGTCGCCGGCATAATTCACCGCCACAATCTCGCGCGAGGCGACACCATCGCAATTAAGAACTGCGAAGCCATCCATGGCTGAACGAGCTAGAGGCGGTTCGTCGCGATCAAGAACCGCATCTTTAGCCAGCACACGATGGACGGCTTCTGCAAGCGGGATTTGCTCCGTTTTGTGCTGAATATTTCGGCAATGATTGTCTAATACCTTAAGCGCCTCGTCGTAAGAGAGATGCGTTGAGTTTGGTTGACAACAAGAATCCATTTCATGGGTGGCATAATCGCCGGTTGCATTCATAATATCAGTGCCAATTAATAGCCATGCACCTCTCTCTTCCAAAAACTTTTTTACTATTGCTTGCTGTTACAGCATGCTCGCGCCCCGCCACTACTGAAGAAAGTGAAGGCTCTACGTCCAAGGATGCGTATGGCGAAGAAACGGTCACTACTGAAAAAGCCAAATTAGTGCGTGCTATCGAAGTCGCTAGTGGTACGGCCAGCAACGTGCTGGAAGCTACGGCCAATGTCGAATCCCTGGATATTGTCGATGTAATGCCTGAGAAAACAGAGCCAGTTGTCGAGCTCTTTGTCGAAGAAGGCGATGATGTCAAGGCTGGGCAGCTGTTGGCTAAGTTACGCAACTCACAATCACAACTCGCCGTAAACGAAGCTCTGGTTAGAGTTTCTGAGGCGCAAATCTCTTTAGGGCAAGCTCAACGCGAATATAATCGAGACAGTCGACTAGTAAACGCCAAAGGCGGCGCTTCCGTTTTAAGCCAGAGAGACTTAGAAACGCGCATGCAAACTCTTGAGACTTCGAAAACAACTTTGCAAGCTGCCGAGTTTGCTCTCGACACTGCCGAGTTAGGGCTCAAGCAATGCGACATCGTTTCACCGATTAACGGTACCGTGACTCTGCGCGATATTTCAATGGGCGATATGGCTAGTCCAGGTGCACGTGCCTTTCAAGTCATCGACTTGTCTGCTCCACGCGTAATGATGAATCGCCCGCAACGCGAATTACGTTCACTCCGTGTCGGCCAAAAGCTAAGCGCTACTTCTGACGCATTGCCTGGTGTTGTCATCAACGGCGAAATCGAACGTATCTCTCCGGCGATAAATCTAGAAACCGGCACCGTAAAAGTTACTGCTAAATTGAATCCGTCCGCGCAACTCCCTAATGGAATTTTGGTACGTATCTATTTAATTCTTGATAGCCACGCTAATGCGACCATGCTTGACAAGCGAGCTTTGGTCAATGAGGGCGAGCATAGCTACGCCTTCGTCATCCGTGACGAGCATGCTTTCAAGGTCGAAGTGTTTCAGGGGTTCACCAACGAACTGAGTGTGGAGATTGACGAGCGCACCGCCATCAACAAAGGCGAGTTAGTGGTGATCGTTGGCGCCGACCGCTTGAAGGATGGCGACCTGGTCTCTGTTGTAACAGAATAATGTCGAACTCTTCATCTATAAAAGGTGGCTTGCTTGCCATGGGTGTACTGCGCCCTGTTGGCGTAGGCATGATTGTGGCAGCAGCGATTGTTTTTGGTGTCATCTCTTTGAGCAAGCTGCCTGTCGACTTGTTACCGCCAATCAATTATCCGTCGATTACTGTACGCACCACTTACCCAGGAGCCGCTCCGAATGATATTGAAGAGCGCATTACTGACCGACTTGAAGACGCGCTGTCGACAGTCGGCAACTTAGTGAATATTCATTCCTCCTCGCGCGCCGAAGTTTCAGAAATCTACATGGAGTTTGCGTGGGACACCCAGCTGCCTATGGCAGTACAAGATGTGCGCGAAAGGCTCGATCGAGTGTTCTTGCCGGCAAGCGCCGACAAGCCACTCATTCTTCGCTACGACCCGAGCCTCGACCCGGTATTACGCTTGGCGTTATCTGGTGGTGGAGATTTAGTGCGCTTACGCGACATCGCCGAAGCAGAGATTGAGCGGCAGCTCGAAGGCATTAGTGGTGTGGCAGCCGTCCGCGTTAAGGGTGGCCTTGAAGATGAGGTGCAAGTGCTGGTTAATCCGCAACTGCTTGCTAGCTACAAGATAACTGCTGAGATGATTCAGCAGCGTTTGCAGCAAGAGAACTTGAATGTGCCGGGTGGCAAACTTGAGGAAGGTTCGATTGAATATGTCGTGCGCACTTTGAATCAGTTCCAGAGCTTAAAAGATATTGAAGACTTGCCCATCGTTACGCGTGGCACCACCGTCATTAAATTAGCGGATGTGGCGCGGGTTGTTCGTGGCAGCAAAGACCGCGATATGATTTTGCGAGCGGGTGGCGAAGAGGCCGTCGAAGTTGCGATTTACCGCGAGGCGGGATCAAACATTTCTGCCGTGGCCAAGACCGTGCGCGAGAGGTTGTTCGGGACCAAAAAGAGTCGCAAGAAGCTGCCTGGTATCGTCGACGATCTCGATGACGATTTATCACTAGCGGTACTAAGTGATCAATCGGTGTTCATCGAATCGGCCATTAATGAAGTGAAATCTGCTGCCATGTTCGGTGGTGTTTTCGCTATCTTGGTGTGCTTTTTATTTTTACGACGCTTCGCGACTACCTTTGTTATTGGTTTAGCTGTACCGATTTCTATTGTTGCTACATTCGGTGCAATGTACAGCGCTGGTGTGTCGCTAAACATCATGTCACTCGGTGGACTAGCTCTTGGTATTGGCATGTTGGTTGATAATGCCATTGTTGTGCTTGAGTCTATTACACGTTGTCGCGAAGAAGGCGACAGCCCACACGACGCGGCGATTCGTGGCGTGCGCGAAGTCGGTAGCGCGGTTGTCGCCTCTACCCTAACCACCATCGCGGTCTTTGCACCGATTATTTTCGTTGAAGGCATCGCCGGCCAAACCTTTGGCGACCAGGCGCTAACCGTAGTGGCTTCGCTATTGATTTCACTAGCCATTGCTTTGTTTCTCATCCCGGGTTTGGCGGCGCGCATTAATGTGTCGGAGAGCGACGAGGTCAACTGGCGCGAACGCTTCACCAAGATGGTGGACAATTTAATGCCCTTCATTCGCAGCGGCAGTATTCACCGCAGCCTTGGTTTCCCTAGCAACAAGCTGTTCATTGTTCTCGCTATTTTCACTGGTGTATTCTCGGCTTATGTTCTGGGCATTTACGTGCCGGGTCTCGACGACGAATGGATTAAACCTGGAGCCGACGCTACCACTAAATTAGATTTCAATCCGGTGCCGGTCGACATGCAAAAACGGATTGCGATTTCGCGATTCGTTGGCTTAGTGTTATTCATGCCTTTTGCTTGGGTAGGCGTTCTGCCCATCACGACTTTAATTTCACGTTTAATCTTTGATATCTTTGGCGGAGCAATGTTTTTGGCAAAGGTCCTCTGCGGCTCACTGCTTGAGCTGGCGCGTTTGATTTTATACATACCATCAAAAGCATTTAATGCTGTTTTTTCTTTATGCGAAAGAGTTTATCCGTCCGTATTAAGGCGCGCTATCAAACGCCCGGCTCTAATCTTGATGTTTGCCTCGTTCGTGTCGATTTACAGTTTTTCAATAACGCGACACATGGGGCGCGAGTTACTGCCTGACGTAATGCAAGGAGAACTACATGCCGAGTTGTTCTACCCTGCTGGTAATACTCTTAACGAAACCGATCGTATTAGTGGCAATCTAGAGTTAAAGATCAAGGCTCTTGAAGGCGTGCTCGAGACCTCCGTTTCAGCAGGCACCGATCGCGAAACGGTAGCCAAAGAAGAATCGGGTCCGCACACTGCGCAACTCAGCGTGCGCCTTGACCCCGACAGCGATGATGCGCATGCCCTAGAGAGAGCGGTGACATCCCAAGTGCGTAACATCCTTAACAGCGAACCTGCACTTGCACGCTATAACCTACGACGTCCAACGGTCTTGGCTCTGAATGCCCCGCTCGAAATAGAAGTGGTTGGGCAAGATCTTGTAGACGTAAAATCCACCACATTCGAATTGCAAAAGTTGCTCGCTGATGTGCCGGGGCTAGATGATTTACGTTCTTCACTGCGCCGCGGAAACCCTGAATTGCGTATCAGCCTCGACCGCGACAAGTTAGCACGTCACAGTTTGACGGCAACACAGGTATCTAAAAGTTTACGGATGGCGGTCGAGGGTGAGGCCGCATCGACCTTCCCCGGTCGTGACAAGCGCGTTGACATTCGCATTCGCGCCGACGAAATGTCCCTTAACCGAATTGAGCAGCTAAAGAATTTGCCGGTGAATCCAGAGGCCACTCATCCACTACCCCTAAGCGCGGTGGCGACCTTTAGCCTCGCGGACGGCCCGTCCGACATTCGCCATATTCGATCACGACGCGCAGCAATCTTAAGTGCTTCAACAAGTGGTGCAAGTTTAGGTACGGTGCGCGATGCCGTAGAGGCACGTATTTCACAGATGTCGCCACCACCGGGCATCCGCATTAATATTGCTGGACAGACTCAAGAAATGGAAGAAGCAATTAGCTCATTGTCTTTCGCCTTAGCCTTAGCTATTTTCTTAGTTTATGCGGTGATGGCTGCGCAGTTTGAATCACTACTACAGCCCTTGCTCATTTTGTGCACGGTGCCGATGGCAGCTGCCGGAGCGATTTGGGTAATGGCCGCGACTAACACCCCCATTTCAGTTATTGCATTGCTCGGCGCGGTGATCCTAGCCGGAATTGTAGTGAATAATGCCATCGTCCTAGTCGACCGTATTAACCAAAATCAAAAACGTGGATACGATATCAACCGCTCCATTCTCGAAGCCGGTTCAGCACGATTGCGTCCTATTTTAATGACCACCTTTACTACTGTTTTGGGCATGCTGCCAATGACAGGATGGATTCCGATATTGGGTGGCGCCGATGGCTCCGAATTGCGCACG
>JAQWRF010000072.1 GCA_029243845.1 Planctomycetota bacterium
AGTGTTACCAAGGTGAACGTTAGAGCGCGATGTGGACGACATTTGGCGGCGACGCTCACTCAAATACTCTGGCTCGAGAAGTTGGCTAAGATCAGCCCGTAAGTTATCAGGGTCTCCGAAATAAGCATTGCGATCGCGGAAACTTGCCGCTGTTGCTTCGCCTATTAACTGAATTGTTCGCGGGTCGTTGAAACCCCATACTTTCAATGGTGCCCCACTAAGTAATGACAGGGATTGTTGCAAGAACATGCCGCCACTACTAGGTAGTGATGCACATATCACTTCTTTACCTTGCCATTCAAAACGGTGCGCTTCTCGCCACTGCGGCTGATAGTTTTCGAAATCGGAAGCGCTCAAAATGCCGTCGGGGGAGCTTATGCGTAATATTTCATCCACTATGTAACCGTTACGCATGGCTTGATCACCACGTTCGGATATTAATTCTAGGCTATGCGCCAGCTCGGCTTGCTTAAACATTTCACCACCCCGCATCCTTTGAGAACCGAAGAAGATGGCCCTGCATCCAGGGTCGAGCTGTAATTTGTTTTTATAACGTTGCAATCTATCGCACAAACTTTGACTTAACGTGAAACCATCTTTGGCTAGGATATATGCCGGCTGAACTAAATCTTTCCAAGCCAACTTTCCATATTTTCGGTGGGCTTCCCACATACCTGGCACTGCGCCTGGAACACCTACGGCCAGCCAGCCGAGTGTTGATGAGCCAGGATTGGCGTTGTACATATCGGAACTCGCTGCAGCTGGGGCGGTCTCGCGGAAATCAAGGAATGAGTCACTGCCATCGGGAGCATGATAAACAAGAAATCCGCCGCCGCCGATGTTGCCAGCGTTAGGATAAGTCACTGCAAGCGCAAAGTGAATCGCTACTGCAGCATCAACTGCGTTTCCACCTTTAGCCAAAATTTCGAGTCCAACTTGGGTGGCATGGCGCTCGGCAGTAGACACAGCCCCCGATTGAGGATTGGCAAAGCTCGCGAGGCACAGAATTGCTAGTTGAATCATGGCGATAATTCTAACATATGCATGCTATCCTATACGCATGCCTCCGTTGTTACATAGCTTGCGCATTCGTCACTGGACCAAGAACATCGTGGTGTTCATTGGACTCGCTTATTCTGGCCATGCGCTAGATCCGGCTTACTTGAAAAATAGTTTGCTTACTTTTGTGGCGTTTTGTTTGGCATCAAGTGCTATTTATTTACTGAACGACATTCTTGATCGCGAGCGCGACCGCAATCACCCAACGAAGTGTTTACGCCCTATCGCCAGCGGCAAGATGTCCGTTGGCTTCGCTATTGCAGTGGCAACCGTGCTGGCAAGCATAGCGCTATATGTCACGTCTTGCCTGTCAGATGCCTGGATGGCTATCGCTTTGTATTTCGCTTTACAGGCGCTGTACTCACCATGGCTTAAGCATGTTTACTTGGTTGACGTATTCTGCATCGCCGCTGGCTTTTCACTACGTGTACTGGCAGGTGTCTGGGCAATCGATATTCCGGTATCGCCATGGCTGATAGCGGTTACCGTGCAGTTAGCTTTGTTTTTGGCGCTGTGCAAACGCCGCGCCGAAGTTAGCTCTCTAGGTGAAAATCATAATGCCATCAGCCAGCGACCCACTCTAGCTGCGTACAATTCGAAAGCTACCGATTTAATGGTAGTGATCATGGCATCTTCGGTGTTAATCACTTACACGCTTTACACTTTGCTCCCAGCAGCAGTCATCGCCGCTGGCAATCCCGAATTGATATCACGCGCGGGCATGACTGGCATGGTCGCCACTCTACCCTTTGTGTACTTCGGAATTATGCGCTACCTACACCTCGTTTACGGTGAGGGCAAAGGCGAACGCCCCGAACGCTTAGCGACCATGGATTTGCACCTAATCTGTTGCGCACTTGGCTTCGCTGCTACTGCGGGTTACTTAATTTACTTCAGGTAAATGAGCGACAAATCTAAAGTCGCGGTGGTGATTGCCAGTGCTGATAGCATTCATCAAGACATCGCACGCGTTTGCGATTTAGGTGGAGCGGCCGAAGCATTGCCGAGTAATTCTACTGTTATCCTTAAAGACAACATCACTTGGCACAAACCTTTCTTGTCGGCCAACACTACTCCGTGGCAACTTGAAGGCGCGGTAAAGTGGTTACAGAATAACGATCGCGAAATGGTGGCGGTGCATAACGATACTGTTGTAACGGACCCGCACGAAGGTTTAATTAATCTCAAGCTGCAACCGGTTTACGATAAATATAATATCGAACAATTTTTCGTCAACAATCCAGAAAGCGTTAAATGGAATAAGTGGCGCCCACAGGGCCAGACACCTTGGCTAGATAAAGTGTATCCCGAAGGTCCTGAATTCCCTGAAATGTTTCTCGGGAAAAGCATCTTACATTTACCGACGGTAAAAACACATGTTTACACCACTACCACTGGTGCAGTGAAAAACAGTTTCGGCGGGCTGCTCAACACTCGCCGTCATTACTGCCACACTCACATTCACGGAGTTCTGGCCGACTTAATCGCCGTACAAAAAGAATTGCACAGCGGCATGTTTGCGATTGCCGATGGCACCTTGGCGGGTAACGGAGCCGGTCCTCGCACCATGCATCCCGTAGAAAAGAATGTACTGATTGCTTCGTCCGACAGTGTCGCGATGGATGCCGTCGCCGCGCGCCTAATGGGTTTTGACCCTTTCGAAATTGGATATTTGCGTGAATGCGCCGAACGTGGCTTAGGCAATGTCGATGCTGCCGATATCGAGATTGTCGGCGATGATGTCGAAGCGGGCTGGGGATTCTCGGTAAAAAATAATTTTGCGTCGAGTGTCGGCAATTCGATGTGGTTCGGGCCGATGCGTTATATCCAAGATTTGTTTTTCAAAACGCCATTGGTTAATTTATTCATCAAAGGTTCAAGCGTTTACCACGATGATTATTGGTGGGAGAAGCATGGCGTTAAACGCATGCAGCATGTCGCTGAAACTAGCCAATGGGGCAAGCTATTCAGTGAATATTAATTGTGACCTTGGCGAGGGCTTAGCCAATGACGCCAAGCTAATGCCCTACTTGCATGCGTGCAATATTGCATGCGGTGGACATGCTGGCGACAAGTCCTCCATTCACGAAACCGTAAAGCTAGCCATTGCGCATAACGTTTTAGTTGGCGCGCATCCGTCCTTTCCTGATCGCGAGAATTTTGGACGCGCCGCAATGGAGATGAGCGCAGATGATTTACGTTCTAGCTTAGTAGCGCAAATAGAATTAGTTCGCGATGCATGTTCGCAGCAAGGCATTCGGCTAAATCATGTCAAAGCACACGGCGCGCTTTACAATTTAATGTGCGAAGATCCTGAGTTGCAAAAGACTGTCGAAGATGCGATTTGTTGCGTCGATGCTGATTTGCCGATTTACGCCCCACTGCTTTTCAAGTCTACGCGCTTGAAAGTTATTAGCGAAGGATTCGCCGACCGCGGCTATCAAGAAGACGGAAGGCTACTGCGCCGTGGGGAAAAGGGTGCGCTGATTACGGATGCCGCACAAGCGTTATCGCAGTCGCGTTCACTATCAAACTTTGACACACTGTGCGTGCATGGTGACAATCCCTCTGCGCTTGAAATCGTCAAAACCTTAAGCCAACGCTTAGTCAAGTATGTGCCTTACGGCGAGGACCATTACTTAATGCAATGGCCACAAAAGATTCATCCTAATATTTTGTGGGCGGTGCTAGCGGCCAAAGCAGCCTTGCGTATGGCATTTCCGAATGTAAAACTTGTTCATGCTTATTGTTCCTTACTGATTCAGCATCGTGACTTAGACAAAATAAAACAAGTCATTGATGCAAGCGAGATTGTTGAAGTGGTCGGCAAGGTTCATCACGTCGAAGTAGATTACGCAGTTGCTGAATTAGCCGCGGCCGTCGAGCTAAGCGCAGATGAGGTTATTCGCCTACATAGCGAGCCAGAATATCTCGTTTACTTCCTAGGCTTCTTGCCCGGCTTCCCCTATTTGGGTGGATTAAACCCGCGCCTACATCTTCCACGACTCACGCAACCCAAGCAAAACGTCGCTGCCGGTTCCGTAGCAATCGGCGGTCAACAAACCGGCATTTACCCCCAACAGTCTCCTGGTGGATGGCACGTTATTGGGCACACCGACTTTGAATTATTGCCCACTCCGTTTGCGGCTGGCGATCGTATAAAATTTATTGCGCGATGAAATACCCCTGCGAAATAATTAGCGATGGTGCGATGACCCTTCTCACAAGCATGCCGCTTGATATTAAAGCGGCACACTCCGCTAACAGCTACGTCGGCAACAGTGCCTCAAGCCAAGTCTTTGAGATCGCACTGCGCGGCCCCAAGATTAAAGTCAGCGGCGAATATGCCATCGCAATTTGCGGCGCCGACCTTTCGCCATGCATAAACGGCGAAAGGATTAACAACGGCCAAGCTTACATCGTTAGTAAAGGCGACATCATTAGCTTCGGCAAAAACAAAAGCGGCATACGTGCTTACCTAGCTAGAGGCGAGTCCGCTGGCGAGGGTATCCCTTACGCCCTGCCTATGTCTAACATGCTGCAAGTTTCCTCAGCACCTGAGTTTGAACAATTGCCCCAGCATTTGGTGGCCTCGTTGTTCAGCCATAAGTTTACTGTTTCGGCGCTAGCCAATCGCATGGGCGCGCAGCTTGAACAGCGACTTGCAAACGAGCTCGACGCCATAATCACTTCACCCGTCATTCCCGGAACCGTGCAATTAACTCCCGACGGACGGCTGATTATTTTACTTACCGACTGCCAAACTACTGGTGGATACCCGCGGGTGCTGCAACTTAGTCTTGAGGCGTTGAGCGTTATGGCGCAACTCGGTCCGGGCGCAGAGTTACAATTTCGCCGATGAGTGATTCGCGAATAACAGTCTGTGTAGTAGGCGCCAACGGCTTGGTTGGCGGTACGTTGGTGACCTTGTTAGCCGAACGTGAGTTCCCTTGTAATGAAATTCGCAAGGTTCGTGCCAGTGAGGCGACAGCCGAGTCTTTCGCCAATGTCGATTTAGTTTTCTTGGCGGTGAGCGACGCACGCGCGACTGAGTTGGCGCCCCTAGCTGTGGCTCAAGGGGCGACTGTAATAGATCATTCTGGCGCGTGGCGCTTTGATGATGACGTGCCTTTAGTCGTGCCGGAAGTTAACGGTGCCGTAGTCACTGAAAACACCAAACTAATTGCGGTTCCGAATTGCACGATACCGGGGTTCACGATGGCAATCGACGCGCTTAACTCAATCGCTAAGGTAACGGACGTGGTTGTAACTACCATGCAATCCGCTAGCGGTGCTGGGCGTGATGGCCTTGAAAGGTATAAAGATTGTGGCGATGTCATCGCACAGTGTGAAACGTTTTTAGAAAATGGTTACACAACCGAAGAAGAAAAAATGTTGTTTGAGACACGCAAGGTTTTGAACGACAACGACATCAAAGTCACGATGACATGTGTGCGCGTACCCGTTGAAGTAGGTCATGCCGCGAGCATGTTGTTAAGTTTTGAAACACCAGTGTCGCTTGATGAGGCACGCTTCGCACTAAATAATTATTCTGGCATCGAGTTGCTCGACGACCACGCCAACGAGGTTTACCCAACTGCTAAATCAGCGGCCGGCAAAAATACCGTCCAGATGGGTCGCTTGCGACTTGAACACGATGGCCAGCGCTTATGGATATGGCAGGTAACAGACAACCTGCGCAAAGGTGCCGCTCTTAATTCAATTCAGATTGCAGAGCAGTTATTC
>JAQWRF010000074.1 GCA_029243845.1 Planctomycetota bacterium
CCAACACCAGCAACAATACCAATCAACACCATCACCACCATGAGCTCTAACAAGGTGAATGCCGCTGAAAAAGGCTGTGGGCGCACGCTATTGTTTGAAGGAATAGATGTCGTCGTCGGTACCAAACTCGCCGTCGGGACCCGCTGACACCAATTGAAATGAATTTGGCGCTGAATATGAATCGGTCTTAGGATTACGATGAGGCACGACTTCGTTCTCGTCGCCATACTCGATATCGCGCATTACAGTAGTTACGCGACGATCGCCATAATGCAAACTATCAAAATAAACAATTGGGTTGCCCCATGCATCGCCTATTTCAAACAGGTCACGAGTACCTAACGAGGTTAGGTTGCGCGTCGCCTCGTCATTATCGGTATTCACCAACCACTCTTCGCTCGGACGCTGCCCTGTGTATTCCGCATCAAACAATGCTAGGAATAAAGCCTCGGAACGATTATTAATACCATTCAAGGCCAAACCCGTTGGCAAGTAATCCGTCGGGTACTCCCCTTCGGTAGTACGGTAAGATTCGATAGCGGCGCTAATCGAATCTAAACGAGATTTAGCCGCCCGAACTTTCGCTTGCGCGGGAAGACCACTAATTTTAGGGAAAAGAGCAGCGGCCAAAATTCCGATGATGACAAGCACCACCATCATCTCCATTAAGGTAAAACCAGATTGTGTTTTCATTATAATTGTGCGTAAATCAGTTCAACATTATCGAGACTGATGTCTACAGGCAAAGCGTGAGCCGTTTTAGCGAAGAACGAAGACGCCATTCTTCCTGTCGGATTGCGTAGCCCCACCGCTTCTTCTGAGTAAACCACTGTATTGTTGACCTTTACAGTCAACACAGGCTGCTTTGGCTCGCGGTCGAGACTAAAGCTAACCGTCATCGGGATATTCGGTGCAATGTTCACTCCAAGGTTGCTTGATTCTGAACGTGTGCCGCGACTAACCGTGTAACTTAGGTCTCCCTCGCGGTTACGCTCGATCTCAAAGGACCAGTTCTTCTTAGAGCGATTCATTAATGCGATGGCTACACCGGCGCTACCACGATGATCGTTACCAATACTTAATTCGGCAGCAAAGCTACGGAATGCAATGCCGGGTACGAAGCGAGAAACAGAAGTTCGTGCAGCGGCTGCATGTGACCCCTTAATGACTAATGACTCATTAGTGTGACGTGGCGAAATTCCAGCGCGAGCACCATCTTGCAGATCCCATCCTGGGCGCAGACGCTCGGCACTAAAGTCGTCTACCCAACGGCGTAACTTATCGTGCTCTTGCATGCGCGCTTGCCACAACGATGCGTAAAGGTATTGTTCATCTTCGAGCTCGTCACGCAAGGCATCTTGCAAGTATGAAAATTCGGCAACCGCCACATCAAGCTCGCCCGTAGCGTACATCGCGATCGCCCGTGCATTACGCGCGGCATGCAACTTGTCATCTAGCGAAAGAGCGTAATCGAAAGACGACAAGGCCTCGTCGTACTTTGACAAGCTCAACAAATTCATTCCCTGACGCAGATACACATTGGCCCAGGCAGCAGCTCGAGCAGCAGATTTAGTTTGCTCAGAAAGCTGTAGATCTATCCGCGTGAATGCCACGTTCGCCTGTCCATACTCGTCCTGATCAATCAGTACCGAAGCATAAGCTGCGAGCATTGCCGCACTATTGGGATTGTCTTCAACCAAAGACTTATAGTCTGCTTCGGCGGACAGGCTTCCATTCCTTGCTGCCCTAAAGGCCTGCAAGTAACGAGCATAAACATGGTTCGGCGATTGCTCTAAGGCGGCGGACAATGCGCTTTCAGCAGCAATGGTGTCTTGTGCTACATCTGCGTAGAAGGCCAGTGCCGCAAGATAATCGGCGGCGGCCAGCGGTTGAGCCACCACGGCAGCATTCAAGTCGGCGATCACTTCACCTATATCTCCACCGTTAGCACCCGTAGTAATGGCGCGTAAGTAAAGCAATTGCGGCGTGGCTCCGACATTGATAATAGCCTCTTCTGCTGTCATCTGAGCAACTGCAAAATCTCCACTTAAATACTGAGCAGCCACTAAGCCAGCCTCTGCACGAGCAACAAAGTCAGACTTGTCTGCTGCCAACTCAATAACATTTTGATACTGCTCGGCAGCAGCTACCCAATCTGATTGGGCAAGCATCGACAGCCCTAGACTGATTCCGTTTTCTAAAGCGAGCTCGTTACTGCGATTAGCCTGCTTGTTAAAAGCACGTTGAAGATTTTCGCGAGCGGCAGAGTACGAGCCTTCCAGCAACAGAGCGTGCCCCAAGGCCATCGGCGCATAGGAAGTACCATCAGAAACATCCATGGCTAACTCAAACTGCTGACGAGCGGCGACATGCAAGTCTAGTTTCTGCAAAACCATTCCCATCGCAACCCGTGGTGCCGACATATGAGCAAAACGGCCAGACGTCAAACCGCTTTCGAGAAGCTCATTCGCAAACTCCCCTGCAACCTCAACCCCTACCATCAAGGAATAAATCGTAAAGGCTTGGTCGTAATCTAAAGTCGCCTCATACGTTTTAGCAACAGTCAACCAGTTTTGGCCATCATCAGGACCTAATTTCGACGAACGCATCGCCAAATCTTTAGCGTAGTCAAACGCAATGGACTCAGACATACCATTCGATAATAGCCAATCAATAAACACCGCGACTTGCGAAAGCGAGCCAGCGGACATGCCCTTTAATTGCGCACGGTAGTCTAGCTCTATTTTATTGTGCAGATTCTCAGCGAAACCGAATGACTGATACTCGTCTTCAAGATACGGAAGAACGCTATAGCGAGCACGGCTACTATTGACATCGTATTGAACGAACTCGATCGTGTCACCCGTTTTTAACTCGTAACGATTTTCATTAACGATTTGGCCATAAAGAGTCGTCACGGCATTTAAACGAATATGGTCGAACTCAGCGCGATACTGCGTAGTAGGGTCTATCTCTATTTCACCGTCAAAAGCTACACCACTATCGTCGGTAATCTCTTCATCACCGGAGCTCAAAGCAGA
>JAQWRF010000101.1 GCA_029243845.1 Planctomycetota bacterium
AGGCGTTTGACGGTAGAAATGGTTAATTCAGCAGCGCGGTCTACTTCCTGTTGAGTCGTGAAACGGCCAAGGCTGAAACGGATGGATGAATGCGCGAGGTCGTCACCGACGCCCATAGCGCGCAGAACATAAGAAGGCTCAAGGCTTGCTGAAGTGCAAGCAGAACCAGAGCTAACGGCAATACCGCTCATACCCATTAACATTGATTCGCCTTCAACAAACGCGAAACTAATGTTTAAGCTACAAGCAAGGCGATTGTTCTCGTCGCCGTTAACAGTGAGATGGGTCAATTCGGCAGCAAGTTGTGCCTGCAGCGAATCACGCAGTGCCGTAATGCGTTGATGGTCAGCATCGCGATCGGTTAGACAAATTTCAAAGGCCTTGGCCATGCCGACAATGCCGGGCACGTTAAGCGTGCCAGAACGCATGCCGCGCTCGTGGCCACCACCATAAAACACAGGTTCGATGCGTACCCGCGGGTTGCGACGACGCACATACAAAAAGCCAACTCCTTTTGGACCGTACATTTTGTGCGCAGAGCCCGACAGCAAATCGATATTCATTTCTTGCACATCAATCAGCTCTTTGCCAACTGCTTGAGTGGCATCGGTATGAAACAGTACGCCATTCTCGTGGCAAATATCGCCAATAGCTTTCACCGGATGCATGGTGCCTATTTCATTATTAGCCATCATTAGGCTAACTAGTATGGTGTCTTCGCGGATGGCATTTCGCAGCTCGTTGAGGTCAATGTTGCCCTTGGTGTCAACGCTAAGCACCGTAACTTCATAGCCGGCATTCTCCAGAGCAGCCATAGGGTCGAGCACCGCTTTATGCTCAGTGGAGCAAGTGATTAAATGCTTCCCTTTAGGGGCATACATTTTGGCAACACCAAGAATCGCCAAATTGTTGGACTCGGTTGCGCCAGAAGTAAAAACGATTTCGCGCGACTTAGCATTAATGCCCGTCGCCATCGTCTCTCTTGCATTTTGAGTAGCTTGCTCCGCATCCCATCCGAATTGATGGTTGCGTGATGCTGCATTCCCGAACTTGTTATTAAAGTAGGGCAGCATCGCTTCGACTACGCGCTCGTCGACCGCAGTGGTCGCTTGGTGGTCGAGATAGATTTGTGGAACGTCGGTTGAGGTCATGACTAAACAGGAAAAAGAAGGGTAGTAGCAACCCGGTGGTGCTGATGATCAGGAGAGCCCCCGGCTAAATCAGCCAAAGTAGCATTGGTAAGAACCGAACGAATGTCTTCGGCGAGTTTGGTGACCCCAGACTTGATGATGCACGACGGCGAGAGCTCGCAATGACCTTCATCAATGCAATCAACTAGATTGAGGGGGCCGTCGAGGCATTCTACGACTTCACACAAAGTGATTTCAGCTGGCTTCCTGTTGAGGCGATAGCCGCCGCCAGGACCGCGTGTCCCGCTAACAATCAAGCCGCGTGACAAATGCTTGAGCACCTCGGCCAGCAAACGGCGTGGCACGCCCAGCTCAGCGACAATATCTTTGGCGCTAGTAGCAATGGACTCCTTTTGAGCCATAAGGGCCAAAGCCATTAGCCCGTATTCGGATTTCTTGGTGAGTCGAAGCACATGGTAATTATAGCATGCTTTTAATGCTTAATTGCGTTTTCTGCCTTTTCCTCCGGGAGCGGCTGCTTCAAATACCTCGATAAGGGACTTTGGGAGTGCCGCAGGCCTATGTTCTGCCTTTGTTAGGCATCCAAGCTCAACTTCTCCGGTCGCGCATAGCCGCATTTCGCTCTTTTCAAAGATCTCGTAGCTATAGCGCACCGTCAGGGCTGACCAAGCAAGAACATGAGTACGAATGACCGCAATATCATCAAAACGCAGCGAGGACACATAATCGCAGCGGGCATGGGTGACAGGTAGCATCAGCCCAAGCACCTCCTCCATGTCGCGATATGAAAACCCCTGGTCGCGAACCCATTCGGTCCGTCCGAGCTCGAAAAGCTCTAGGTAGCGCGAATAATACAGCACGCCCATCTGGTCAACGTCGCGGTAAAGCAAACGGTACTCGGAGTCTTGGTAAACAGCCATGGGAAGATTGTAGAATCTCCCATCATGACAACCCAAGACCTTGCCCCATGCGAATCCACGCGTGCACAAATTGCATCGACGGTTTGGTTTTCAGTATTAATCCCTGGGCTAGGGCATTTGCTGCAAAAACAACGCGGATGGGCTCTATTTTGGTTCGTGACTAGCCAATTTCTTCTAATTAGCGGCTTTTATCTGGCTGACTTCTCACAATTAGATTACGGCAGCCCCCTCGGTATAGGCGGCAACACCATCATTTACTTTTTAATTCCTGAGAGCGGCAACTTTTTAAGCACTCAGATCTTCGCCCGCATGTACGACAGCATCGAATCCGGCGGGCGCTACCCAACTGAAATTCCATGGCGTAATTTAGGTTACATCATGTCAGCGATGTCTGGCTTCTGTGGCATATTCAGCGCCGCCCACGCCGCTGGCACACTAAGCCGTAGTAGTGCAAGTTCATCTCATGCTAAAACGCTACTGAATCCCGGTAGTGCAGCGTTATTAAGTTTCATGCTACCAGGTTTGGGCCATTATAAAACGGGACGCAAATTTAAAGGTGTGCTGCTTGGCGGTTCCATTATGGCTTTATTCATTGTTGGCATGATGCTCGGTGACTGGGCTGACTTTGACCGCCAACGCCACTCCTATTATTGGGTAGGGCAAATGTGCATGGGCGGCAGCGGTTGGCTTACAGCATTAATGAGTGAACCCGCTAAGTTCACTTCGGTCATGCCTTATCAAGATGTTGGCTTATTATTCACAACCGCCGCCGGCTTCTTCAATATTGTCGCGTCGCTCGATGCCTTTCATCGCGCAGAGCACGACATTTTAATTCTTGAACCAAGTAACAACATCTCAGAATAATGATGGGCTCACCAATTGTAATGATTCTACTGCTGCTATTTTTCAGTGCAGTACTTGGTGTAGTTGCTAGCTGTTACCGCTTCGATTCTAAAAAAGAAATATTAGAGAGCTTGCCGCGCCGCACACTAACCTTTGCCTTAGTGGTAGCAGGATTCGCCGTCGTTGCTTACGTGTTGTCTGCAACAGTGTTAATGCCAACCGCTTAGGCTTAATCGTCGCTATAACCTAGTTGCCGTAATGTCGCTAGCACATCGGCTGGTACCTCAATCGGTTTCCCGTTGTATTCGAGTTGCTGATGGTTGATGACGGAGTAAGATCCATCGGCGTGAATGGTTTTGCCACCAATATCGGAACGGTATAGGGAATGCGTTGACGTAACCGAAAGGTCGGCATTCGAGTTATCGCCAAGCGCAGAGGCTGGCATCGAGTTTTCGATGCCTAGGTGTTCGAGCAGGTAAGTGCCAATATGGTGCGCTGCAACAGGTTTGCTAATTTGGCCCGCCTCGATGTTGCCCGCATGAATGATTGCCAACGGCACCTTCACCACGCAATCGGCAAAAGTGTGACCATGCTCGAACGACCCTTGATCCCAGAGTTCTTCGCCGTGATCGACGTGAATGACAACCACGTAATCACTTGAGGTTTTACTTAGCTCGGTGAGGGTTAATTCGAGTTGCTTATCTAAATGCCTGATTTGCGCATGGTATGCAGCATGTACTGCATCTTTTACATTTTCATCGACAGCGAAGAAGTCGCGCCGCTGTTGCGGAGTATTGTCGAGGATAAAGAAATCGCTAATGTCTTTGCCGAAATATTTTTGCGCATCATCTTCTCCGGAGTATGGCCAGTGAGGCTCCATGAAGTGCAGCATTAATAATCGCGCGCGATGACTGTTTGCAGACCACCATGTAGTAGCAAGTTGTTGTGAAGAGTCGACGCGATCGGCGGTTCGCGCATACATTTCAAAACCTTGCTGAATGTTCGTCCAGCTTTCAAGGAAGGGGTTTTGGTGAATGAAGGCGGTGGCATAACCGGCATCGCCAAAAGCTTCGGCGAAAGTCGGTACATTAGCTAGAGACATGAAATCGCGTTTGTCTGCTTGGCCCCCGGCAACTTCTGCAAAAGGACCGCGCCCGGCACCGTGCTGCTGCGGAGTTAAGCCACTGACCACCGAGGCGAAAGCGGGGAGCGTCCAGTTCGAGGGCGAGTAGGCGTTGGTGTATTGACGACCCGTGGCTATTAACTTTGACAAGAATGGCGCTTGTGA
>JAQWRF010000118.1 GCA_029243845.1 Planctomycetota bacterium
CCGTTAAGCAAACCAATATGCTGTGCATAGTGAGCGCTCCATTGTTCACATAATGTGCAAGACTCGACAGCTCGGGCGTAGCCGACGTACTCTGGCAAGTAATCCGTTGAGCCGCCCACTGGTGCCGAACCGTGCTTCGGACCAGCTTGACCAAAGCGCGCCGTGTCGGCAGAAACAGAAAAGTCACACGCCATACCCAGCTCTTGACCACCAGCGATGCGCATTCCGTTTACGCGGTTAATTACGGGCTTGTCACATGCCATCAATGCTGAGATACCATCATTGAATAGGC
Source organism: Planctomycetota bacterium (assembly GCA_029243845.1). Classification (GTDB taxonomy): domain Bacteria; phylum Planctomycetota; class UBA1135; order UBA1135; family UBA1135; genus JAPKEZ01. The sequence goes on from JAQWRF010000118.1 coordinate 293, forward strand.
GCATGTAGCGACGATACTCATCAGGCCGCCCGGTGTAGTGTTCACTGTATTCTTCAGTATTACCGCCGGTGCAGAACGCAATGTCGCCAACCGCTGTAAGCACCACGCAAACGACACTCGGATCGCTTGATGCACGGCGCAAGGCCAAAATCAATTCAGCAATGGCGCGCGTCGTGTAAGAGTTGTATTTATCCGGGTTGTCCAACCAAATCCAGGCATTGAACAAATCTTCAACGACCGTACCGTCTTGCAGTACAAGTGGCTTGAGTTCGTATTTAATGTTAGTGAACGCGTAGTCCGGGGCTAGATCATGATTGGCGAAGGTAGTCATTATTAAGTAATAGAAATCTGGTGCTTACAAGGAATCGTTGAAGGGATGATAACACGTGGGAGTCGTTGGCTGGGTCCAACTTAGGAGTAAGCCGATTGGCCCGTAAACTCTTCACCCAGAATCAATGAATGGATTTCGTGAGTGCCTTCGTAAGTCAAAACGGTTTCGAGGTTACACATGTGACGCCCTGTTTGGTATTCGAGAGTAATCCCATTAGCGCCTAGCAGGCTGCGGCAAATCCTTGCGATTTCTAAGGCCTTGGCAACGTTGTTACGCTTGGCCATAGAAACATGCTGTGGACGCATAGTGCCCGCGTCTTTCATTTGCGCCAATCGCCAGACCATCAATTGCATCTTAGTAATTTCGGTGCCCATCTCAGCAAGCTTGTCTTGAGTTAACTGAAAAGCAGACAGTGGGCGACCATGGATGATGCGCTTGTTTGTGTAACGTAATACTTCGTCGAAACATGCTTGAGCTGCACCGACTGCACCCCACGATATGCCGTAACGCGCTTGCGTCAAACACGACAGTGCCGCCTTCAGACCTGTTGCCTTAGGCAAACGATTAGCCTCAGGCACACGCACGTCTTCTAAAATTAATTCGCTAGTCACGCTACATCGCAATGACCACTTATGTTCTTGCTCTGGCGCGCTGAATCCTGGAGTTTTACAATCAACAATAAAGCCTTGTACCATTCCTTCTTCATCGCGTCCCCAAACAATAGCTACGTCAGATATCGTGCCGGAGGTGATCCACATTTTTTGACCATTGAGCACCCAATCGTCGCCATCGCGTACGCACTTCGTGCGCATACCACTGGGATCTGAACCGAAGTCTGGCTCGGTTAACCCAAAGCACCCAATGTATTCGCCGGACGCCAACTTTGGCAAGTAGTGATTCTTTTGTTCTTCATTACCAAATGTTTCGATGGGATACATCACCAACGAACCTTGCACCGAACTGAAAGAACGAATCCCTGAATCGACGCGTTCGATCTCTTGGCAAATCAAACCATATTGCATGGCTGTCATGGCAGCACCGCCATACTTAGCGGCGACGCCGGGGCCTAGCAAACCCAAGGCACCCATCTCTTTGGCGATATGACTCGGGAACGTGCCCTCTTCCCAGTGCTTGGCCACCAGCGGCATTAAGTTGTCGCTGCAGTATTTACGCACCATGCTACGCACCATCACATCTTCTTCGCTTAGCATTGAAGTGATATCGTAAAAATCAAATTCTGTGTACTTAGACATTGCTGTTATTTTCTCAGTGTAGATTGTTTTGTATCCCGCGCATGCACTTTTTTGCGCATTAACCACCATAGATTAGAACTCTAGGTGACGGGTACCTCAATTTTAACCTCGTAGTCCATAGATTCATAATTTGCCTGAGGAGCGGCTATTTTTTTGCCATCCACATGAAACGAGGCTTGGGCAATGTTATAATATTTCTGTGTCAAATATAAGCTATATTTCATCGCAAACTCCTACTATTAAAGGGCTTACGCGCGATATTCTGGAGAAAAACCCTGCTGCTGAGCTCGACAACTATATATTTGTCAGCAGTAGTTCTCGCAGCAACCGACTTCTTGAGCAAGAGCTATTGCTAGAGGTTGAAAATCGTGAGCTATGGTCAAGCTTTCAGGCGCCTCAATACGCCACTTTAGGCTCGCTGCCCCATCTGGTTCTCGATATTGCCACCAATCAACTGGCGTCCGCTGCTGCATGCCAACTTGCTTGGGTCAACGCCTTAAGTCATTGCGCGCCTGCACAGGCATTGCTGCATTTTGGCGTTGATATTAAATCTCGTAGCGAAACTTTATTATTAGCGCAGCAGCTATCAAATTTCTTCTCGCAGCTTGCCGCGGAACAAATCGACTGTCAGCTGCTGTCAGAGAATGCTGAACTTAGCGCAAGCGAGCAACAAAAATTTGCCTTACTGGCACAAATACATGTCGACTATCTTGCTTCTTTGGGCGCTGCAAAATTACAAGACAAAGATAAAGCGCGCCAAGCAGCGCTCGACAACAGCGATATTGTTCTTGACGCAACCACCAAGATTGTGGTGCTTTGCGTTCCCGAGATGAGTAACTTTCAACGCAAACTACTTAGCTTATGTGACTCGCAAGTAGAATTCGTACAACTGCAGTTTGATCACCTGACAAATGCTTTTGACGATTTCGCCTGTGTCGATTGCGATGTATTTACCCAACCGGGTAATACTTTATTGCACGATGCCCGTCTTAAATTTTCGGCCAACCCGCAAGAGATGGTGGAGCGCGCCTTGCTTTCCCTCGGTACTAGTGACAGTAAACATTCTCCAGAAGATGTGACCTTTTCGCTGTTAGAAAAACAATGCGCACCCTTTTTAAGCCAAGCGCTAGGCGCATTCGATGTCGATGTCCGCACAGCGGTGGGCGGCGACCTTGAAAGCAGCTTGCCGGTATTGCTACTCAAACAGTTGAAAGCGTATTTAGACCAGCCATCCTTCGATAATGGCGCAGCTTTACTGGTGCACCCTGATTTACTGCCTAAGCCGAAGTTAAAAGCGGAACTAGATAAATATCGCCAAGAAGAGTATCCGCAGTTACTACCAGAAATGTACTTGGCCAGACTACCCGAGGTGGTGCGTGTAAAAACCAATGGCCTGAATGCGGCTGCAGCCGCCACGCGTAACTTCTTACTCGATGTTTACGGCGATATCGACATCAACCCTGGGCAAAACGAAGAGTCCCATCGTCGCGCCAAAGGTCTTGAAATGATCGCCGCAACGCTTAGCGAAGTGCATAGCCTTGACGCGAGCCTTTCAAACAATCCAAAACTTGGGTTCAACTTCGCGCGCAGCTTAGATTTTATATTACACCAATGCCGTGGCAAGAAATTGGCTCAACGCTACAACGATCAAAGCGTAGAGTGTCTCGACTGGTTAGAGCTCAGTCTCGATCCAGCGCCAGAAATGGTCATTTTGGGCTTCAATGAAAATTATGTTCCGGGGCAGACCGCAAGCAACATGTTCATGGATAGCGAATTAGCGCAGCGACTAGGCATGTATTCCGATAAGCACCGGCTTGCTCGCGATTCTTATATTTTGCAGTCGCTGGCCGCCGTCCGCAAAAATTCTGGGGGACACCTTCACCTTATTTGTGGACGTGCGCAAAATGATGGTTCACCCTTGCTACCAAGTCGCTTGCTGTTCATGTGCTCAGATCACGACGCTTACGCGAATGCCGCTGAATTCAGCACTGAACCCTCGCCGCCGGTTAAGGCTGCCGAGCGCCCTGCTAGCGAACGCGTGTTGCCACGCAACAGCAATATTGAATCTCCGCTCAAAGTATCTGTCACCGCAATTAATAATTACCTTAAGTCTCCCTATTCTTTTTATCTCAGCAATCATTTGCGCCTGCGCTCGGTTGACGTCAATGGTGACGAACTCAACCCGATGGTTTATGGCAACTTTGCGCACGCTGTCATGCAAAATTTTGGCAATAGCGAAGTCCGCAATAGTGTTGATGCCGGTGAAATTGCCCATTACCTCCGAAAGGAATCCCATCGATTGTTCGAGTTGCGATTCACTAGCCCTAGTGCTGTCATTCGTGCTCAAGTCGAGTTACTTAACACGCGCTTCCTTGATTTCTCTGAAAAGCAGGCAGCGCGCGCTGCCGATGGCTGGAAAATAATTTCTAGCGAGCGTAAGTTGCCTCCGGGCTGCAGACTGTTTGACAGCAAGTTTGACATCAGTGGCATCATCGACCGCATTGATCAGCGTGGTGACGAGATTTGCTTGATTGACTACAAAACTCCAAATGGCAAGGCACGCTACACCAAAAATGCTTTGTTCAAGGGTGACTTGTTTACAGATTTGCAGTTGCCCCTTTATTTCTTCCTAAGTGACAACTTCAAGGACTTGAAATCAAGCAAAATTAGTTTAGCTTACGCGCTGCTTACTGCCGATTCTAAGGATTGCGGTTTCACCAGTTTAAAGTTTGACGATAAGCACAAATTAATTGCCGAGGCGCAGTGTCGTGAGATTTTCACGGCTATTGAGTCCAAGAATTGGTTCGTGCTTGGCGACTCACCCTTTGCCGGCGCTACCGAAGAAGCTTTGCGAGGCGATTCTCTCTTAGGCGTAACAACTCATTGCGATGGTGAATAAAATGAAGCCATCACAACAAATCAAGTTGGCCTCCGCGGGCACCGGCAAAACTTTTTCGCTGTCTAACACTTACTTGGGCTTATTCACCAACGGCAGAGCACCTAGTGAAATCATGGCATCCACTTTCACGCGCAAGGCTGCTGCTGAAATCTTAAAGCGCTTATTCGAGCGCTTAGTAGAGGGTGTAAATGATGCCGAAAAATTGCAAGAGCTGAAAGACTTCTCGGCCATTCCTAGCGATTGGTGTGTTGAAGATGTGAAAGCGTGCGTGGTAAAGCTTGCGTTGAGCATAGATAAAATTCGAGTCTCGACGCTTGATGCATACTTCAACACAGTAGCTTCGCAGCACCGACGCGAACTAGGATTACCTTTGCAATGGCGCATGAGTGAAGTCCATCAAGATGCGGAACTGTTGCAATCCGCCATCGGAAATTATGTTGCGCAAAACAGCCTGGATGACATCGTATCCATTGTCTCGTCACTGGGTGATGCAAATGCCCCGCGTGATTTCCTAGACAAATTGCTGAGTGAAACCACTGCCACCCTAGATTTAATCAGCGACTGTGACGAGCAATCCTGGGATTGCATCTCGCCTTTCGCCACGAATGTTTCCTCCGAATTGTTATTAGGGAAACTTGATGGCATCAACAACATCATTGAGCGTAAAGGCGCAGAATCTAAAACTAAGACAATGATCGACGCTATCAGTGATGGAAATGTCAAAGCGATGGTCCACCACAGCGTCTATGCCGACAACCTATGGTACAAGAAACCTATTCACGATGATTGGGTTGAGTTGTGCCCTCTGGTTCTCGATTACGCGCGCAGCGTTGCCACACAACAAGTCATAGCGCGCAACAAAACATATGCCCGCCTGTTCAAAGATGTACAAAATGAACTACTTTCCCTGCGACAACAATCGCGATTATTTAGCTTCAGCGACATTACTCGTCTTATTGCTAGCGCCGTTGTTGAGCAGCGTATTGATTTAGCCGATAGCGCATTAGATTTACTCCTCGATGAATTCCAAGACACTTCTGTTTTGCAGTGGCGTATTCTACAACCACAAATCAGCGCAAGCATTGAACAGCAAAGATCGCTCTTTACTGTAGGCGACACCAAGCAAGCCATTTATGGATGGCGCTCAGGTGATTCTCGCCTGCTATCCGGATTCAAAGATTGGTCGCAAAAAAATACTCAAGGTGGCTGCGTAGAACAAAGCACCTTAGAAAAAAACTTCCGCTCCAGCCCGGTTATTTTAGACACTACCGACTTGGTGTTTGGCAAAGCAACTCAATTGGTGCCCAACAGCGAAGAAGTCGCCACTGCGATTAACGCCTGGACCGCTGATTACGAAAAGCATGTGGCCGCTAAGAACATAGCCGGCTGCGCCCTACTCTTTGAAGTAGAGAAAACCGAGACTATAAGTGAGAAGTTGGCGTTGGCTAAAGCTGCAGCTGCCCGCGCGGCAAAACTACACGAACAAGCGCCGTCTAAGTCTATTGCGATTTTGGTACGGCAAAACTCTATGTTAGCGCTGATTCAAGATGAATTACGCAAACTTGATGTGCAGGCCGGCAGTCACGGCGGAGTTGCGATTACTGACGCTGAATCGGTGTTAATCGCACTTTCTTGGTTGACCGCAGTATTTTATCCTGGTGACACTTTAGCGCGGTTCCATGTGCAGACTTCACAACTCAGCACCTTCGGCGACGAAGATGATTTAAGCGACGAGCAGTTTGATCGACATGCGCAGTTGCAGCGACGCACCATTCTTAGCATCGGGTTCGGCGACTACCTACGTCGCCACGTCGAGGACTTACGAGGGTGTTTCCCTAGCGGTCACGACCGTCACCGCCTGCAGCAGCTACTCGACTTAGCCTATCGTTTCGATGCGCTATCGGACAAGGATGCACTTGGCTTTGTCGAGTTCATACATACCACTAAGGTCAGCGACAGTTCGGCAACCAAGGTGCGCTTGATGACTATTCACGCGGCAAAAGGTTTAGAGTTCGATGCTGTAATCTTGCCCCAAATGAACGATAGCTTAATTGGCAATATCCACCGCCAAATTGCGGTCGGCTCGCGGCCAAGTACCACCGCACCTTACTCGAACTTATGCGCCTACCCTTCGGCAACGCATGCTGAATTAATTCCAGAGCTCGCAAAGCTTGAGTCCGAGTTGAAAACATCACGCGCTAGCGAAGCTCTGTCATTGATGTATGTCGCCTTAACCAGGGCTGTCGAGCGCATTGAGGTGATGGTGCCTCCTGCCAGTAAATCCGGAGCTACCGATCGTGTGAGCTGCCTATTGCGCAACGGAATAGACTGCGTGGATTCCGACACCAAACTCCTTTTTCCCGACAATGCCGAATTGTCTTTGAAGTGGCAGCATCCACAAAGTGACCTTAACAGTTGGGCGCAAGATGATATCCAAGAGATCGTGGTGCAACCGGAAAAGGCGTCACCCTTCACAGCCAGCAAAACTCCTCGATTATTAAAGCGCGTTGCCCCATCACAGGTTGGTGTTGGCAATTACCGCGGGGCAGATATCCTCGGCGAATTTAGTCAAGCTGCGATGACGCGTGGCTCAAAGATTCATGCTCTACTTGAGAACTGTGAATGGCTTGAAGATTTCACTACGGACGACAGCGAGCTGCAAGTCATGCTAGCGAAAGAGCATGTTCGCCAGAAATTGAACCGGCCGCCTGTTGGTGATTTTGAAGTTTGGCGCGAGCGCAACTTTAGCACATTAATTAATGAAGGAGACAGTAGTTATATCTTACGCGGGTGTTTCGACCGAGTTGTTATTCAGCTCGACCCTGATGGCAAAAAAGTTGCAGCAGAAATCATTGATTACAAAACGGGGGCCATCAACGACATCAGTCGCGCGAAGTACCAAGCGCAGCTCGAGGAGTACTCGAAAGCCCTGCAGCTACTACTCGACCTCGGTGTCGACGACATCAGCTGCTGCTTGCTCGAACTCGATGCTTGAAAACCCTATGTCGTCACCATCGTTGTAGCATGCGATCACTCCAGTGGCGGTACTCGCTAAACTGATAAATCCTGAATTGCGGGCGCTACTTGACTTCGATATCTTCTCACGCGGCCCGGCCAGTCCTTTGCGCGGGACGGCCCTTGCCACCCACCACACTTCGTCTTCAATGGTGTGCAGCCATGCCGCGACCGGTATTCCTTCTGGTAAATAAGCAATATCGGCTCGACCTATGGTATCTTTCGCAGACAGGATCGTCACCAATCCAAACTTTTTGCCACCCCCCTGTGATTGTGCGATTTGCAAACGTGGTGTACTCCATTGTTTATTGCAGTAAGTTAAAGCCGCAGTGTGGCGCCCTAAACTTGCAATTGCCGGCCCATTAACAGGGCAACCGTTTGGTTTCCATTCATCGAGAGAAATCGGCTTAGCTCCGCCAAAGCTATCGGGTTCGAGAGGGTTCCCTCGAACGTAATAAATATCACGCTCTTCGTCGTCACTGCGGTCGCGAAAGGTAACCACAACGTTACCGCTATCGAATATTTCCGCATCCGTATCACAACAGTCACAAACCTTATCATCAAGAACAAACTCATCGCCGAGGACGCCATCTGCGTTGATAACCAGACCCATCAAGGATGTTTGATAAGCGTCGTCGGTACCGAATGCGCCGCCTTGCAGCCAGACTGCAAAGAAGCCGCCCAATTTCAGTGGCACCAAAGACACAAAACCGTGCTCGGCCCCTTCCTGGTCTTGGTGCAACCATTTCGCTTCGGTGTAAGCTGCTCCGCTTTCCCGCGAGAACATATATTTGATTCCGTAGCCATGCCCGTTACTTTCAAGCCAAGTGACGAGACTGCTGTCGTCATGACCGAGTGCAAAGCGTGGTCTATCTGCCCAATTGACCATCAAATTTTCGCTAGCACTCATTAGAGTGGGAGGCGTAAATGCACCGTTTATCAAACGCCGCTGCTCAAGTCTGGTTATTTTATTTTTCTCAATAAAGTAATTAACGTACAAGACGTCACCCGCTTGAACAATAGTTGGGTATTTAGCACCCTCAATAGTCAGCTCTGGCAACTCAACTATTGTTATTCGAGGATTTTTAATTTCATGGACAGGATTTGCCACCTGCAGCAATGACAATGCACAACCGAAGACAAAACTCATTTTTCCAAATCACTCGGGGTAAACGCATCGGGTAATAACTGCCCAATAGCAGTCGTAGCGACGTCGGTGTTGCCGCCCATAATTACGGGCACGCTGTCGTTTGCGGAAAACTCATGGATGACCTGTCGGCAACCACCGCACGGAGCGACTGTGCCCTCGACCGCAGCCCAGACGGCTATCTTGGTAATCTTTTTACCACCTGCAACAACGCCGCCAGTGATTGCATTGCGCTCGGCACATACACCCAAAGGGTATGAAGCATTCTCAACGTTCACACCTAAACTAACACTGCCATCGTCCCACAGTACAGCTGCGCCGACCGAAAACTTAGAGTACGGGCAGTAGGCGTTGGCAGCAGCGCCCATGGCCTTGGCGAGAAGTGCAGAATCTTGCATCTATAAACTATACTCTAGCAAACGCTCGTATGCCGGCAAAGCAAACTCAAATAGTTCCTCTAACTCAGAGGGTAGCTCGCCGACCTTAGGCACATGCGCATTCCAGCCGCTAGTCTTCATCACTTTGTCATACCATGCGGGAGCCCAAACACCGTAGCTGCTGTGACTACCGACTGGCCAGTGCATCATTTGCTCTTCAAACTCGATGTCTAATGCAGCGCACAATCGTGGCAACATCGCGTGCGGGCTGGCTAGCAATTTTGTCGAATCGACAACCACTGGGCGCTTACCCTGCTCAAGCAAACGCTCAAACAACTGCAACTGCTGCCCATAGGCAATATCGATGCGTTCAAGTTGCCCCAAGTCGCTCAACAATGATGGCAACATTTCGCGAGGATGCCTAATCAAAAAGGCATGAGTCGTGTTATCGTCATCGATGAAGGACAGATCTTCGTCGCCGAACAAATGGTGTGCCATATGTTTGACATACTGGACGGGCTTATCACATTCCGCGCGCAACACGCCGTCAACCACTGCGGCTACCGACTGCGCCTGCGACGCCATCACTTCGCCACGCATCGGGTGCAATTTACCGCTTCGTTTTAAGTAGTAAGCATAAAGGGGTTCGTCAACTCCCACGACTTGTGAGTGTTGACAAAAACTTCGTAGCAACGCCGTCGACACCGTGCGTGGACAGGCCCACATTGCGATGCGTTTAGTCGTAGAAGCCATTAACTTTTCTTTTTGCTTACTTTCTTCTTGGTCACTTTCTTCTTCGTAACCTTTTTCTTAGTCGACTTCTTCTTAGTAGATTTCTTCTTAGCACCCGCTTCGCGCGGCTTAAATTCAAAGCCATGGCGACCGTTTGGCTTGCGCACTAAGCGCGCAGTGAAATTACGTCCCTTGCGAGAAATAAAATCTTCAATCCAGTCGGTATGCCCCTCCTCGCCAAAGTACGGAATCAAGTCCGCGCGCTTCATCTCTCGTTGGCAAATGGTACGCGGAAATTTAATCCCTTTTGGTTCGCTAGAAACAAAGTCCGTAACCGTTTCAATAATCATGCCCTTACCTAGCGGACACTCAACGAACTCAGACTTGTCGATTTCGTAAGATATCTCTTCCTGGCCAACAGCGCCTTTCTCGTCGTCAGACTTAAAGTTTTTAACGGGCTCAAACTCGAGTTTGTTTTCGTCATCGACTTTTATTCTTCCGGCATAAGATTCGCCGCGCATGCTAACGAAGCCTTCAATCGGACCAGAGTCGCGCTCATTTAACAGGCGAGTCGCAAGTGGGCGATTAATAAAACGTCCTCTAAATTCTTTCCAGATGGTGTAACCACAAGCATCAGGCTCTACGGCCTCAATTTTAAAATCTTCTTTCAGCGAATCGCCCGGGGCGATAGCGTTGACTAATGGCAGTAATTCGGCGATGTAATCATCTACGAAGCTAATGCGGTTAATCTTGAAGTTAATATAGCCATTCGTACGCTTGAGATCGTCTTCGACCTCGGTAACTTCATCACGCGCTGCCAAGAATGCGTGAACGACTTCGGCAATGCCCGCCAGCGGAGTTTTTGATTCTTTGCCCATCGACTTAATAGTCAATTTATAAGAATCGCCTTTTGCACGGCGAGCACATCGGTAGCCTTTTAAGCCTTCTCGTATTTCGTGTTCGTCAAGCGGGCACTTGCCAACGGACTCTTCATCTTTGTATAGCTCTTCATAAGAGAAGTTGACGAATTTATCAACCAATACACGAGTGGTCGACTCTATTGAAGCCATGTAGTCTGCGCGGTGCATGTCGCCATGCTCAACTTTATACAACGAAGATTCCATTTCGGCAGTTTGCTCGGCCTTAGCCAAATCAATCGCGCCTACTCGCTCTAAGAAGTCAATTAAAGTAATGCCCTTAGCCGCAGCTCGTAAAGTTTTACCGTTACGTAGAACATATCCCTTACGCACCAGAGCTTCGATGGTTTGCGCACGCGTTGCCGGCGTGCCTAAGCCTTTGCCCTGCATCGACGCTACCACTTCTCCATCGTCAATATCTTCAAAGGTTTCTGCCGCAACATCGGTAGCAATTTCCATTTGGCGCAACAGTCCAGCTTCGGTGTAACGCTTAGGTGGACGGGTCGAGTCGGCCTCACACGCAATCTGGTTCGTGGTGCCTGTCGCAGTTTCGCCGACATCTACCCCAAGGTCTCCCAATTGTTCGGACGCCTTCGGCATGCGATGCACCAGCATCCAGCCCGGATAGACCATACGCTTTGATTCGTTAAAGAATGTTAAAGGGTCTTTGCCTGGAGGCGAAATTACAGTCTTGCGAACGACGTTTTCCCATTTCGATGGCTTCATAAACGCAGCCAAGAAACGACGTGTCACTAATTCAAAAATCTTAGCATCGTCACCCCCAAGAGTAGTCTTAGGCAATTGCCCCGTAGGGATAATCGCAAAGTGATCCCCTACTTTCGAGTTGTCAAAATTACGTTTGGAGTGTTGCTTGCCATCTGCAATAATCAACTTGGCGGCTTCCGTGAAATTAAGGGCTTGCTTGCCATCTGCAAATGCTTTACTCAATTCGCCGCTAGCGATTCCGCTAAGCAGCTCGTCAACCTTTGAAACATAATCTTCTGGCAAGGCCTTTGAATCCGTACGCGGGTAAGTTAGCACTTTATGACCTTCGTACAAACGCTGTGCGGCGCCTGAAGTTCGGATTGCTGAGAATCCAAAACGGTTGTTGGCCTCTTTCTGTAGCGAAGTCAAATCGAACAAAGCCGGCACATTACGCGTAGAACTAGACGCCTTCTCGGTAACTGCCGTCGGCTGCCCTTCGCAAAGTTTTGCCATTGCATCCGCGTCAGCTTCTTTCCATATCTTGTCGCCGTCCTTGCCCGAACGCGATGTCCGATAAGTGGCATCATATTTAGAACCATTGGCAGAGAAGGAACCCTTCAAGCGCCAGAAATCTATAGGTATGTGCGCTAGCACCTCAACTTCTTTATGCGCCAGTACAGCTAGTGTCGGTGTTTGCACGCGGCCTGCAGACCATACTCCGCGCTCGCGACGCCCTTTGAGGCGCTTAGTAATGCCACGGGTCGCATTAATGCCAACCAGCCAATCACCCTCAGCGCGACAATATGCGGCATCAGACAGTCCCTCGAACTCTTTTCCAGGGCGAATGTCCTCGAAAGAGCTAAGAATGGCGTCTTTAGTCATCGACTGCAACCACAGCCTTTCTGATGGCTTGCCAGTGCCCATAAATGCTTCAATCTCACGGAAGATTAATTCGCCCTCGCGAGCAGCATCACAAGCATTGAGTATTGTATTTACGTCTTCGCGCTGCGCCAGCTTTTTCAACACGCGCAACTGCTTGGTCGCGCCCTCGCGTGGCTTACGCACAAACTGCTCGGGAATAACCGGCAAGTCAGCAAGGGACCACCCAGAAAGAGCAGGGTTGTAGTGCTCGGGATCGGCCAACTCAAGCAAGTGGCCAACTGCCCAGGAGATAAGGTAGTTCTCCCCCTCCCAGTAGGCATCTTCGACCTTCGTAAACTTGCCTGGAAGTGCGTTTGCTAAGTCATTAGCAACGCTTGGTTTTTCAGCGATGATTAGTTTCATTATATTTGGCAGATGCCCATTCTGGCTTACCCAGAGACAAAGGGGGCTCAGAAGGCCCCGCAGACAAGAAACTTAGGAAGAATTACTCCTATATGCAACTATTTTTAATAAAAACATCCTTTTTCTACAGTACCAAGTCGCAAAAAGCCGAAGTATTGGTACCCAATGACTAAAACCATGAAAAAAAGACTTCCATTACTAGAATCCTTCGCTGCGGTATTCGCCGTAGCCACAGTAGCTTTTATGACCGCACTACCCGCCATCCAAGAGACTGGCGAGCGCAATGTTGATCTACAAGACAACCTGTCGCTGATTCGCACTGCCGTGTTCCGCTTTTCGATGGACCACGAAATGGATGGCACAGAAGTGCACCCTGCGCAAAACAACAATGACTTCGAGTTGCAGATTCTTGGTCGCACTCGCAGCGACGGCTCAACACATCAGCGTGGACGCTTCGAAGACCGCTTCTTCGGGCCTTACCTAAACGCAATGCCTGTGAACCCTGTAAATGGTTTGAGTTCGGTACGCATCATGCCAAGCGGCATCAGCGAGCCTATTTTCAACGGTCTAGCTGGATGGGTATACGTAACCGACACCGGTAAGATTTTCGCTGACCTAGCAGGCGTGGACGACCGCGGAATTGCATTCAGCGAATACTAAATCACCCACACCCTAATCATTGCGGTACTTGCGATGGCAGTAGACACACGAAGATTTTAATTCTTTGTAACTATCTTCTACTGCCTCGCTTTTTTTATGGACTAAGGCTTGGTACATATCATCCGCCAAGGCCACGGATTGGTTAATGCGCTTTTCAAAATCAATGTTGCCAACTAACTCGATGGGGATGTCCTCGGCACAGCCGCTCAATAAATCACGCGTCTGGCGCGCTTCATTAACAACCACTAAATCTGGATGACTCACGGGCACTTGCCAATTGTTTTTATGTAATAGCTTAATGTGATCCCAATTCCTATCAAGCTTTGCCATGCCACCAGCAAAAGATTCTATTTGAGCGACTGCATGTAAGGCTGGCCATTGCGCTTCAGAAACGCTTGAATCTTGCCAATTGCTTACAGCGCTCCATAGTCCGGGATAATCCTTGGAGGTCCCGGCCATTTCTAGAACCCTTAAACTACTAGCCGAAGAACATCCGCTACGTTGACGCCAAGCGATGGCTGCTACGGCTGGACCACGATGTTTACCGTGATGACAATGAATGTAAAATATATCGTCAGGTCGCTCAACAATCATACGCTTGATGCTCAACAACGCATGCTCGTCAATTTCATCGTAATCGACAGGGATATGAATATAACTCAAACCATACTCGGCCGCCAACTCGACATCGGGTTGTACGCTGTCAACGCAAACCACCGTATTCACCCCTAGCGCAGCAAGTGCGGCAAACGCTGCCGCATCAGCCGGAGCGGCGCCGGTATAGATGCCATCCTCAAGCGCGAGCAAGCCATCGATATTGTCATCGGTAACGCGGGAAATGCTGGCGACCATGCCACACGCCGCGAGCAACAAGCAACCGCTGAGAAAAATCTTCATATCCACTTAATGCAATTACTGTGCCGGGTTATTCGAAGGATATACCGCATATAAGTTCTAATCACGGAACGATTCAAGCAAGCGCTGAGCTGCCCCGCTACGAATTGCCGCGCCTGCTAGCGCAACGCAACTGGCCACCGAGTCATTAGGTTTGGCCAGCGAAATCATTAATCCTGCACTTAGCAAAGTCGATGACAGCGCGGGGCTCGCCACACCGAGCAACACTTGATGAGTCACGTCAGCGGCTTCCTTTAGATGATCGTCGGATAAAAAATGTGGCTCGTCAGATTCGAACAATGCGACATCGCCCGGGTGGATACGCAGCGGCGCCTTGACTCCATCGACAATGCGCATGCCGCGTGTCGTTTCTAGAGTCGATGGGTCGATTGAGCCATCAAAGCCTTGCACAATCAAAGCATGACGGTGCTGCAAGGACTCTTGCGCATTGGCCGCGATGCCAAGCACGGGGCCAGGAACCGCAGCCGACATCGCGCGCGAGCCATCGGGTACCAACAACTTTGTAACGACATCGGGAATACCGCGTAGCAAAGTTTCGTCTTCGATACGTTGTAGGCGCTGCCAGCCGTCATCGTAAATGGTTGGGTTCCAGCAAGCGAGTGGCCCGTTATCAAACATGGACTCAACATGATGGGCGTCTCCTGTAAGCGGACTGCACATTTCTTGCCACAAATCGCCAGGGGTCAATCCGCCCCACCTCAATCGGGGCGAAGCTTGCAACAGAACGGGTACGCCCGCTGCCGCTGCTGCAGCTGCTGCTGCCAAACCCAATGGCGGCGCAGTGTGCTTGCCTAAGCGGCTCGTTGCAACTACCACACAGTTTTCTGGCAACTGCGGGAAAACGATTCGTGAGCGTGCAGCGCGGGCAGCGCCGACCAACTCTTCGGCAGTCGTACCTTTACTGCGCATCACCGACAGGAACACCGCAAGCTGGGCATCGGTGCCCGCGCCGTCTAAAAACAAATAGAATAATTCTTGGGCCTCAGACTCACTGAGATTGTAAGTTCGTCCGCCAGTAATCGCGCCAGTAATGCGCTTTAACCACGGTCGTATCTTGTCAGCCATTTATTCTTCTTGTAGTGCTTTCAGAAAAGTTTTATGTACGCGCTCGGCGTGCCCCTTAACGCGGCAATTGTCCCACATAGACACTATCTTACCCGATGGGTCAATAATAAACGTACAGCGCACATGAGTTTGGTATTGCAAGCCGCCGCGCTTTACGTCACGGAAGGCGCCATATCCGGTTGCGACTGCGCTGGACCCATCGCTTAGCATTGGGAAAGGTAAACCGGATTCGGTGCGCATAGCTGCCAACTGTTTTCTAGGTGCATTACTAATACCAACCAAAAATGCGCCAGCTTTTTTGAACTCGGCCAGGTATTTATTAAAGTCAGCCGCTTCGGTGCGACACGAATTACTAGTGTGCGCCGGGCAAAAGAAAACCACAATCCAGCGTCCGCGATGTTCGGTTAAGCGGAAACGCTCACCTTGATCGTCTTTGAGAGTAAACGCCGGAGCGCGTTTACCAATAGAAAGTTTTGGATTTGCCAATTAGAGACTAGGGATTATCGACTACCTCAGGGGCGTCGATAATAGTCTCTTCTTCTATTTCGTCAATCACTTCTTCAGCACGAGGGCGAATGTGCGCAAAATACGATGACCGTTGCTTGTCATACATCATCTTCCCATCAACGATAGCCCATTGCACAAAGCTGCGGTAATGAAAAAGGTCGCCGTCGCAAACAATAATGTTAGCGTCTTTGCCGACCTCAATAGAACCCAAGCGGTGGTCAATCCCGAGCATCTCAGCAGCGTCGATAGTGATCGCACGTAAAGCGGCGTCTTGCTGCAACCCACCACGGATAGCAAAGGCTGCTTCCATTGGCAGGGTCATCAAGTCACGACCCGCAAGACCCATCAGTGAAATCGAATTCTCGCCAGGAAGAATCGCAAATCTAACACCATGTTCCCAAAGCGTTTTTGCATTTTCAATGGTCCAGCCACTGGGTCGATTCAAATCATCACTAGCCCACTTTTTATTTCGCGGAGTAATAACCAGGCGCGCGTTAACACGTCCGAGACGTCCGGCGCAAGCCCACGCTTCTTGACCACCAAAAATCACAGATTGCATTGGGTATTCTTCGAGCAACTCGCAAGTCGCCAACAAATCCTTTAACGAATTCGCTGAGAGTCGTGCTGTCGCTTCACCTTTCAGCAGCGACAAATATTCTGGCTTAACACCTTTCGCTTCTGGTTCATCACCGGCATCTTCGCCCATCGAAGAGGTTAACTCCCAGCTGCGATGAAGGCGCATAAAATCACGCACCTTAGAGAACTCGTCACGAACGCGGCGGCGACCCGCTGATGACGTTGATGAGTAATTAAGATTAACCCACTCCGTCGGACCAACGAGGACGTTATCGATAGTGCCGTGCTTTAGATTGGC
>JAQWRF010000130.1 GCA_029243845.1 Planctomycetota bacterium
TCGCCGCTCTTCGTCGCCAAAAGCGCCATTCTCGCCAGCATGTGGGTTTAATCCAGCAATCGCAACTCGCGGATTTTCAATGCACAATACTTCGCGTGCAGCGAAGTGCGCAACCCGTATCTGCTCAGTCAAGTAATCAACCGTTAGTGTATTAATCGCGGCTGATAAAGACATGTGCCGGGTGGCTATCCATACTTTTAATTCGCCGGCACAAGCAAGCATGCCGTAACTATCTGAATCGCAAGTCTCGCCTATGAGTTGCGTTTGTCCCTCGTAGTCGAATCCGGCCAAGTGCATACTCTCTTTATTGACCGGCGGCGTCAACATCGCATCAGCGTCGCCATCTAAACATAAACGAGTGGCCTTGCTCACGGCCTCGACGGCAGCAGCTCCAAATTGTGCGCTGGGCACTCCGACTTGCGCACTCGGCTGCGGAGATGACAGCTCTAAAACGGGCACTACCATTGGCTGGCTGGCTGCAAGCGCAAAGCCAGCGGCCGGTGTTGAAACTGCGTGCAGGTCAATGCCGATGTCAGATTGCGCCGCAACATCTTTGAGGTAATCGATATGGCCCAGGATTAATGGTGAGCAACTTTCGCGAGCCGCACTATCGGCAAGGCAATGCAAAAGGACCTCGGGTGCGATGCCTCCGAGGTCTCCTTGGGTAACCACGATACGCGGTTTCATTTGCTATTGTTATTTGTCCTTGGTCGTAAAGTTATTCGACCGAATAACCAATTGTAGCCAATCGCCCCGTTGAATTCACCGTAATTTTTAGCGATGCCGCCTGGCTGTTTGGATTTGGCTCGATTGCTATCAATGCGTAAATGACTAATGCTGGTTGGCCCACGATATTGCGCGCCGGCAACTCTATTAAGTTCTGAGTTATCGGCAAAGCAAAGGTCCCGCTATTGGTGGTAATTGTCACTGTGCCGCCGATGTACTCGTCAGTAACCCACTGGTTCAAACGAAGCTTGCCTTCTTCGAGGCGACTGCCGTAAACCACAGCAAGGCCATCGCGACATAAGCCCAAAATACTGTTCTCGTCTCTAGAGTTGACTCCGCCAAAAGGTTGGCCGGCAGCGGTCACGATATCGTCCGTCAATTTACTTGCTGAACATAGGGCAAACACCGGCAGTGGTGACCTGTATAAGGATTTAACGCTCGACTGAGGCGCCGGGAATAAACGATTAAGCTCTTCTGCGAACTTAATTGGCAAGCTTCCGATTACGGGGTTGTCGCCATGATCGCCATCCATTGAAAGGCTTTGGGAGCCTCCTCCAGACGTATAAGCGGGAGAGACAAACGTCAAAGCTATGACCGCGCAAGCAGTAGTCGCAAGCATAAGCTTCGACAGTTTGACTAGTTTAGATTGGAATGAATTCATTAGTTTTCTCCTAGCATTTCAAGCGATTGTTGCCATCCCTCGAAATCGTATTGGCGGTATAGTTCAAGCGCGCGTTGGGCGTATTGCTCGTCGTTGAGTTGCTGGTGCTGCATAGCGATATTGTGAAACACAAAGCCAAATGTTGTGTCAAGCTCGAGGATGCCACTTGCGACAATCCAGCGGTAATAACGCAAAGCGGTTTTGTGATTTTGTTGCTC